>QMZP01000001.1 GCA_003663225.1 Candidatus Aenigmatarchaeota archaeon
GTAATTATATAACTATATAGTATATTTAAAGGTTTCTGAAGCCATAAAAAACAAGGCCATACCTGCCTTCTGTAACATTAATTATCCAAGGAATTCATATTCTTATCATATGTCATACCTTTTCAACGTGACGAGATACTTGGCACCATCGACCACTCTGTCTCGTCGCTGTCAGTGGCCGGGGCGGTGCAGACCATTGAGCCCCTGTTCTTCTTCGTGATAATGCTCGAGCGGTTCTGAGGATATACTCAGGGTCAAGCAGCACTTCAGGCCCAGCGTGAGGAAAGAAGAGATAGCTGAGGCGAAGGGTGCATAAACAGGCGTTTTTTAAATATCCTGCGCAAATAAGCATTATCGTTCTCCTTGGCGCGGAGAAACATGGCCGTCATGGTGTAGCGGTTAACATAGGGGCTTGTGGAGCCCTTGAGCTGGGTTCAAATCCCAGTGACGGCCCTGGAGAGTCCGGTCTCGTGAGAGGGGCTTTCCGGAAGAGTCTCCACCGCGCGAGCGGGGCGGCCCTTCAATGCGGGGGTACCCAAGCGGCCAAAGGACGATTGACAGCTTGCGTGTTCACAAGAGCTGTCCTTCCGTCTTAAGGGGCAGGACTTAAGATTCGGTTCTTAAGTGCGTTGAAGTCATCTTTGATGACTGATGACAGAATAAGAAATCCTGTGGCTTAGTGCCTTCGTCGGTTCGAAGAGGTTTGACGGCTTGAACCAATCCGTTTATGCCGTCTGTCCTCGTGCATCCGGCCCCCCGCATTAATAGTTACATGTGCAATTAGTTCTCATGATGATAGGCGTGAAGATATGGAAGCCCGGGCACGACCTTGATGAGATAGCGGAGAGGGGAAGGCCGGACTTCATAGAGACCATGGCGCTGCGCGGCGAGGACTACTCAGGGCTGAAGGAGTACGGTCTGCCGGTAACCATACACTGTGAGCATTCCATGCTGGGACCCAACCCCGCTGACCCCGGCCTCAGGAAGGTTACCAGAGAATCAGTGGACTTCGCCATGAAGACCGCGGACATGCTGGATTCTGACGTGATAGTAATACACCCCGGGAACATACAGGGCAAATCATGCAGTCTGGAGCATTCCCTGGAGTTCCTCAGGGGTCTGGAGGACAGGCGGCTGCATCTTGAGAACATGCCTTACATATGCTCACGGAAGCACAGGTACAAGAATCTGGGCAGGAGCGTCGAGGAAATGAGGAACCTGCTAAAGGAGACTGGCATGAAGTTCTGCCTTGACTTCGGGCACGCCACTGCGTCGGCTTTCGGGTATGGTGTGCCGCACATGGAGATGATAAGGGAGATGATGAGCCTGAAACCATGTTACTTCCATCTCTCGGACACAAGGACTGACGTGGAGCTGGATGACCATGCGCACATAGGCGACGGCAGGCTTGACCTGGGCGCCATAAAGGCGATGCTGCCGAAAGATGCAATGGTCACGCTTGAGACCCCGGTGGATGTGGAAGGGAGGACAAGGGATATCCGCATTATGCGCCAACGGTCTCCATAACATCATCGAGCGTGTGCATAACGGACTCCAGCCTCCTTGACCGCCCGGGATGGCGGAGCTTCCTCATGGCTTTCTCTTCTATCTGTCTTATGCGCTCCCTTGTGATATTGAATATCTTTCCGATGTCCTCGAGCTTGTACACGCTTCCAGTCTCCACGCCAAACTCTTCCTCTATGCCGGCATCATAGAATCCGTTCCTTAGCTTTATTACCACCTCTTCCCTGCGGGTAAGCGTCCCAAGCACGTCATCTAGGACCTCACGCGCCTGCTCTGTTTCTATATAGTTTGACGGCATTTCCACCGTCTCGTCAGGTATGAACGCACCGAAAGGGTCGTCTGAGTCGTGGTCTGCCTCGTCTATGCTGATGGGATGCATCGCCCTTTTCCTAGTATCATGGACCTTTCCAACCCCCCATCCAAGCTCCTCCGCTATCTCCTCGTCGCTCGGGCTCCTCTGGTTTGAAACCGTCAAGCGGGCTCTCGCCCTCCTGAATTTGCCTATTTCCTCTACGGCATGGACCGGTATCCTTATCGTCCTTGACTGGTCTGCTATGGCCCGGGTTATGGCCTGACGTATCCACCATGTGGCATATGTCGTGAACTTATTCCCCCTCTCATGCTCATACTTGTCGACCGCTGTCATCAGGCCGGTATGCCCTTCCTGCAGCACGTCAAGGAAGTCAAGCCCCCTGTACCGGTACTTCTTGCCTATGTATACCACAAGCCTGGCGTTCGATGATGTCATGGCCGCCCTCCCGTCCATTATCCTCTGCAGAAGCGACCCGTAAGGCACCAGCTCCCCGTCCATCGAGCCCTCAGCCAGGAGGCCCCTGTACATGGATTCCATGAGCATCGGGGCGGGCCTTATTCCGGCTTCCTGCAACGCCTTTTTGGCGAGCGTCCTTCTCCTGCGCACACTGGACATTATGTAATGTCTCTTTCTTTCGTTCTTCGTTCTGTCGTAAATCTCCATGTCAGAGGCGTTGCTTGTGAGCAGCCTCTCTACCCTGTCCATCTGCTCTTGGCTCATTGTGGCCGTCGCGTCGACGAAGCATCCCTTCCTTTCATGCCTTGGGGATTGGACGAGATACATCACATGGCCGATGCATGCATCATATGACAGAAGCCCGTCAATGAGCCGGTCGGAATACTCCCTTATCTTGCGGGTGAGGAAGATTTCTTCGTTCCTTGTAAGGGGCCGGGTAGAGCAGGTGCTCTCCAGGTATTGCCTGACAGCGTCCCAGTATTGCCCGTTGGCCTTTTCAACGCCGTCATCATCGTAATCAGGCTGGGTCTTAAGAGAGGAAAGGAGCTGGTCGAACGCATGGTCCTCTCCAACCGGGTCATCCCATTCGTAGCACTTCGGCTCTGTTTCCCGCCTGTCTATCTCAGAAAGAACGCCCAGCATCATGTCCTTTGCATCCATAAAAGCAGGGCTATATGGAAGCTCGTCTATCGCGGAAGCCCCTTCCCTAAGGGCTTCCACTAACTTTGCGTAACCGCCCGTCATGGTATGCCCCATATATCAGGACTTGCCTTTTAGCTCCTGTCTGATTTCCTTTGCGCGTGCCCTTACCTTTTCCTGGTTGCTTGCAGGGGTGACGTAGCTGCCCTTGCGGTCGCCGTCGAATATAATCTCACCACCGAACTCGCTGACCAGCCTGTCCGTTATGGTTCCTCTGTATTCGGTTTCAATGTTCATGCCCGTCAGTATGGTGGCGACTGTCACGGTCTCGGCCCTCCCGGTATATTCACCCGCAGGCCTCCCGGAGCCGCCCCTCTTCCTTGCCTTGTATGGCCTCCTTGCGCCTTTCTTCTTTGTCCCCGGGCCACCTGCGCCGAAGACATCTATCTCTTCCAGAACGCCCGCTACCAGCTCTGGGTCTGCCCCGAAGAATTCTGTGGCTTCCTGAAGCTCAGCACCATACACGCTTATGTCATCGCCTTCCACGGCGGCACGGTATGCGGCAGCAAGGCCTGTCCCTATGACAACATTGCCAGCAACCCGTTTGGTCCTCAGATACTTCTCGTTAAGCTGTACCTTTTTGGCCAATAAAACACCTTTTCGTTCTATTGGTCAGAAAATTTTATATCCTTGAAAGGATTTTTTCCCACTCAGTTTCCCAGAAATTCGCTTACCTTATCCTTAGCCTTTTCCCTCGCGTCATGGTGCCTCTCAAGGAAGTAGGTCAGCTTGTCCACGAGAATCTGCTTCAGCTCGCCTGTCAGCATGTTGCCTGACTCATATTCCTTCTTTATCTTGGCAAGCTTATTATCATCCGGCTCGAACATGTAATACAGCATGCGGTAGGGAACGTCGACCTTGGTGTTGCCCCCGTTCTTCCTGTGCTCTTCAAGGGAGTTCCCGCCGCCGGAGAATGCATACTTCATCACCTTCTTCCTCGCCTCGGCAGGGGAATCGGTGAGTGCTATGTACGAGTATGGGTCAGATGATGACATCTTGGTGTCCACACCCTTCAGGCCCGGCATGAACTCGTGGTAGAAAGAACTGGGCGGCATGAAGTCGAACTCATTATTGCCTTTCAGCCTGGACGCTATGTCCCGCGTGAGCTTTATGTGCGGGTCCTGGTCTACCCCGACCGGAACCACGACAGGGCACCTGCCCTCGAACTCAGGCAGCTGGGGATGCAATATGTCAGCTACCTGCGTGAAGACAGACATTATCTTGCTGGGGGTCAGCTCCCCGTATATCGCCTTCATCTCATTGAACGTTGCACGCTTTGACACCATGCCTATTAGCCTGTAATACGCGTTGGACTTCTCTGCGTCAGAGGACCTGCTGCTCTGGAAGTAGAAGTCACAGTGCTTGGGCTTCAGTCCAAGCGCTATGTAGTTCACGAGATATTCCTCTATGGCTGTCTTCCTAAGCTCGTCGAGGCTCTTTCCCCTCATGTTGTAGGCCTCTATATCAGCCACCAGAAGGTATGTCCTGGCGCCGTGCTTCTGCAGGTATATTATCTCGTCAGCCACCATCTTGTGGCCAAGGTGGAACTTGCCTGACGGCATGAGGCCTGTCAGCATGACGAACTTTTTGCCCCTGTTCATGGCTTCTATTACCTTGCCGAAGTCCCTGTGCCCGAATACTATGCCCCTCTTCATGGTGAGCAGCGGGTCTTTAATCTTCGGGAGGAGCTTGCTGAATCTCTCTATGCCGAATTCCTTCTCCAGCCTTGCATAATCCTTTACAGAAGCTGAGCCCCATGGGTCTATCCTGTTGCCCATGACATTATTTTGTCCTGGAACGGTTAAATGCTTAGAAGCATGGCTGGGCCTTCCATTCTCATCTCTTGCAGGAAGGTCTCCCTCACGCAGGTGAGGAACCCCTTCATCCAGTTTGACGGCATCACCATCACCGATTGATGTTTTGGCAGCCTGATTTATAAGGATTTATTCGGGCTCTGACAAGATATTCAAATGGATGTCTGGATACGCGAATCGCGGGCAAGGTCGCTGCTGACCTCTGCGATAGAGGTGTACAACAGGGAGACGGACGGCGTCTTCCTGGGCAAGTTCGTGTTCAGGAAGATAAGGGGCAGGAGGAAGAGGGTTCTCTATGTGGAGGACGCCCACCCGTTCCAGACAGCTGAAAGGAAGCCCTCCCAGGTATACCACGGCAATGTGTCGGCATTCAAGCGTGTCATGAACTCGCTAACATCGACTGACGCCGAGTTCATAGGCGGATACCATTCGCACCCCTTCCCTTACAAGGGAGTGAGGCTGAGCAAGTACGACGTGGATTTCATAAAGGACCAATTGAAGTTCATACGCAGGAGTGAGGATTTCGAGACCCAGCACAAATGGGTGGAGCTCCTCATGTGCATAAAGCGCATACGCTACAAGAGAAAGCAGGAGACGGGCTGGGAGTACAGGGGGGACAGGAAGAGGGCGAGGTTCATGCTGAGGATAAGCCCGTTCATAGCGTTCGAGATAATACTGGCAGCGTTCTGGATAGACTTCACAAAGGCCAAGCCTGAGGTTTTTGAGGCCGGGGTGCATATACCCAAGGAATAAGCTTATAAGTCATACTTCATACTACTTCAAGCAGTGAAATAATGAAAGAGAAGATAGCAATAACGCTTGACGAGAAGATACTGAAGAGGATAGACTCTATGGTGGACGGGACCAACGTGAAGAGCAGGTCCCATGCCATAGAACTCCTCTTGAGGAAATCGCTTACAGGGGAGGGCCCGAGGAAGGCCGTAATTCTTGCCGGCGGCAAGGGAACAAGGTTGCGACCCATAACTTACGAGATACCCAAGGCGCTGATACCTGTGCACGACAGGACGTTAACAGAGCACCTCTTCGACCTTTTCAAAAGGCACGGGATCAATGACATAGTCCTGTCAATAGGGCACCTCGGTGACAAGATAAAGAAAGAATACGGCGATGGTTCACGCTATAATGTCAACATAAACTACGTGGAGGAGAAGGAGCCGCTCGGCACTGGTGGACCGCTGAGGTTGGCCAGGAACATGCTGAAGGGGACGTTCGTGGTCACGAACGGCGACGAGCTCAAGGACATAGACCTCACTGCAATGTACGAGTTCCACAAGAAGAGCGGCGCCTTGGTCACTATAGCGTTGACTACAGTATCCGACCCCTCACAGTACGGCGTCGCACGACTTGAGGGGAACAAGATACTGGAGTTCGTGGAGAAGCCGAAGAGGGAGGAAGCGCCATCGAAGCTTATAAATTCTGGCCTTTACATGATGGAGCCCGAGGTGATAGAGATGGTGAAGGAGTCGGGGTTCTGCATGCTGGAAAAGGATGTATTCCCGAGGCTCGCCAGCATGGGCAAGCTGTACGGCTTCCCGTTCAGCGGGCAGTGGTTCGACACGGGCAACATGGAAAGGTATGAGAAGGCTCTCAAGAACTGGAAGGACCTAAACTGACAATTTATATACAAACCACATTCTAATTAACGGGGCAAAATGCTATTCTGCACCGTAGAGGAAGCGGTGGATGAGATAAGGAAGGGCAACACCATCATCCTCGTAGATGACGAGAACAGGGAGAACGAGGGGGATTTCGTATGCAGCGGTGAGCTGGTTGACGCCGGGAAGATAAACTTCATGATAAGGCATGGCAGGGGTCTTGTATGCACTCCGGTCGACGAAGGGACCGCTGAGAGGCTCTCCCTGAGGCTCATGACCACGCCAGAGGATGAGTTCAAGTCATCATTCACAATATCAGTGGACGCTGCCAAGAATGTCACTACAGGCATATCCGCCAAGGACCGTGCGGAGACCGTCCGCATCATATCATCCCCGGATACCAACAGCAGGGACATAGTCAGCCCGGGGCACGTGTTCCCGCTGGTAGCGAAGAGTGGCGGGGTGCTGCACAGGGCAGGCCACACCGAAGCAAGTGTGGACCTCATGAAGCTGGCGGGCCTAAGTCCGGTGGCTGTCATATGCGAGATAATAAAGGATGACGGGGAGATGGCAAGGCTGCCCAAGCCGGGAGGCGGAATGGGCCGAGGCCGGTAGCGGATAGCAGGTAAAGTCATGTATATGACAAGAGATAGCCAGATACGAGAAAGGGCGACAGCAGTCTTGGGTATTAGAGATGGTGTTTTAGATGATGAAATAAAGTGTGCATACCGCAGAGCCGCATTGAAATGCCATCCTGACACGAACCCCGGGATGAACACAAGCCGTGAAATGGCTTTGGTGACTCAAGCATACGAGTATCTCATGGGCGACTACTCTGATACGCTGTTGCTGGAAGATGACGCTCTGGTAATTGCCGTGGTAAAAACAACGGTAAAGGAATTGGGTAAAGGCTATGATGAATGGCTTTTAGAGCGTTCCTTCTGGGATTTCTGCACAGGCTCTTGTAGCGAACCAAATGCCGCAAAGAAAAGGGGGTACCACAGTTGTATATAGGCGAATAGCTTATGAGGGATTGGATGACAAGATGTAGATGTAAATGGTATAGCCTGTGCCCTCTCAGAAGGTTTGAGGAAGAAGGCAAGATAAGCAGCATTTGGAAAAGGAAATATTGTGAAGGCCGCTGGACGGATTGCGAGAGATACAAGATGGAAGAGAAAGGGGAGCCCCATCCGGATAACATGCTTCCGGATGGGACAATAGAAAGGGGTTTGAAATGAGCATCGAAGAGCTGGCAGAAGAAGTAGATAACTGCAGGAAATGCGGTTTATGGAAAACCAGGAACAATGTCGTTGTTGGCGGGGGCTCCATTGATTCAGAAATAATGCTGGTAGGCGAAGCGCCTGGATACAATGAAGACAAGCAGGGGGAGCCATTTGTTGGGAGGGCAGGAGATGTCCTGGATATGCTTCTTGAAACAATAGGCATTGGAAGGGAGAACGTTTACATAGCAAACATACTGAAATGCCGCCCGCCAAAAAACCGCAACCCCATGAAAGAGGAGATAAAGGCATGCACCCCATACCTAGACCGACAGATTGAAATTGTGAGGCCCAGAATAATATGCCCCATGGGCAACTTTGCTGCCGGCTATATCATGGAGAAATTCGGGCTTAAGCCGGATAGCATAGGAAGCATACATGGCCAGGTATTCAAGATAAGGAACCTTCTTTTGAAGGGCAGCATAATACCGCTTTACCATCCTGCTGCGGCAGTGTACAATCCTGACCTGAAAGCTGTTCTGATGCAGGACTTCAGACTGGTATCCAAAGTAAAAAACGACCAAAAGATTTAAGCCGCTTAGGTCCTACAATAAACAGGTCTTTAAATGAAGCTCGTTGTTATTGGCTCCGGTCCTGCCGGTGTTGTCGCTTCTTTAACAGTGAAAACGTTACAGCCAAGAGCAAACGTGACCGTGATTGGGAGGGATCCGGTGTTTGTGCGTTGCTCTGCGCCCTATATATTGGCAGGCAAGGTTGACATGGAAAAGTGCATAGAGCCGGACAGGATTTTAACAGAGAGGGGCATAAGGGTAGTGAGGGACGAGGCAACGGAGATAACAAAAGGTCACGTGAAGACTGCATCCGGCAAGTCTTTCTCTTTTGACCATATGATTATCGCAACAGGAGCAAGACCTATCGTGCCCCCAATTAGAGGGGCAGACAAGAGCAATGTTTTTGTTATAAGGGGTCCAAAGGACGTTAACTCGCTAAATTGCCAGCTCAGTAAGCCAAAGAACGTGGTAATAATTGGTGGAGGAATGATAGGCACAGAGATAGCAGCGCTGCTGTCGGAAAGGCATAAAATAAGCATAGTCGAGATGCTTCCAAGGGTGCTTTCTGCTTCATATGATAGTGAGGTAACGGACAATGTGGAGAATGAACTGAAGAAAATGGGAGTGAAGCTCTTCTTAGGTACCAAGGTAAAGTCCATAAACGGAAAAACCAGAGCTGAAACAGTCTCCGTAGGAAACCGTGACCTGAACGCTGACATTGTCATTATTTCGGCCGGCATAATCCCGGAAACCGACATAGCAAAGAAGGCGGGAATCAAGATATGCAAATTCGGCATAAAGACGAATCGATACATGGAAACCAGCATGAAGAACATATATGCCGTAGGTGACTGTGCCCAAACATTCTCTGCAATAAAAAATAAGAAAACCGGCAGCGGGCTTGCAAACACGGCGGTTCTGCAGGCAAAGATAGCAGGAATGAACATCGCGGGAAAGACGTCAGTTTTCAGGGGGACGGTAAATGCCTCAACCACCCAGATATCAGACCTGTCATTGGGGTCTGTGGGCTTAACTGAGCAGCAGGCGCGTTCGGAAAACATGAAGTGCAAGTGCGGAAAAAGCCATACCATGACAAAGTACGATATGCAGCCAGGGGCAAGACCGCTTTTCACAAAATTGGTTTTTGATTCAAAGGAGCGGATAATAGGAGGCCAGGTTATGGGCTCCGGGGGCATAGTCCCGGGGATAGTAGACCTGCTATCGTTTGCCATAAAGAGGGGCTGTCTGGCAGACGACCTCATGATGACCAGCTACTCTGCACACCCAGAACTTACCTCTCTCCCGTTTGCCAATCCTGTAGTCATGGCTTGTGAGGACATGAAATGTTCAGATTAAAGCGCATAGGCACAATCCATTCCCCGTACAAGGAACGGCATGAAGCCCCGACACAGGGCAAGGACAAAACAGCGGAGATAGAGGTGTGCAAGGAGTACGAAGGGGACTGAAGGACATAGAGGGCTTCTCTCATCTACACGTTATCTATTATCTGCACCAATCAAACGGCTTTGAGCTTCTTGTCCAGACACCATGGGATATAAAGCCACATGGCTTGTTTGCAACCCGCACACTAACCGACCAAGTCCTATAGGATACTCTGCCGTTAAACTGTTAGAAAGGAAGGGCAACAGGCTCAAGATAAGAGGCATAGATGCTATCGACGGACGCCGTGATTGACATAAAACCCTACATATCTGATGTGGATTCGAATCCCGATGCTAGGGTCGGGTGGATAGAAGGCAAATTCAGGAGAAGCGAGCTATGATTATATCGAAAAACACCAATGGGATGGTGATGCTATGAAGACCAATCTCGACCGCATACCATGTTTTCAGGGGCAAGCACTTAAGGGCCTGAGCCAGTTCAAGAATATCTTCTTCATGTCCATAGCCAATGCAGCATAATAGCATCCGGCGTGGGTGTCAGTAAATGTGGCATAGTACTTAAATGCAACGAATAGGAAACCATACGATTCTTAAGTCAGAGAAAGAATAATAAAATGATTGTATGTCTGATACCTTCATATGGATAGCGGCCTTTGCTTTTGTCGCTGCATTTTTCAATGCGTTGGGAATCCTGGCGATATTCAGGCATAAGAAGTGGGCAGAGGGCATAAAGACCCATCTGATGTGTTTTGCTGCGGGTGTTCTGATATCCGCTCCCCTCATGCTGGCTTTACCAGTAGCCATAGAGAAGAACTTCTATGCGGGGTCTGCGGCCTTGGTGGGGTTCCTTTTCATGTTCCTTTCCAACAAGATAATAAAGCAACACACAAAAAAGGAAACGCTCACATTTGGCATGACAGCAGCAGAGGGCATAGGAATACACTCGCTAGTTGACGGCATTATCTATACTGTAACTTTCAGCGTGAGCATATTGGTAGGCATATTATCAGGCATAGGGCTCGTAATCCATGAATTCGCAGAGGGGGTCATAACATACCTGGTATTAAGGGAAGGCGGGTTAAAGGAAAGGTCAGCGGCATTATATGCATTCTTCGTAGCATCGCTAACTACCCCCATAGGGGCCTTTGTAGCATACCCGTTCATAAGCGGCATGAGTAGCTCTGACCTTGGGCTTATGCTCGGTTTCTCTGCGGGTGTTCTGATATACGTGTCTTCTTCCCACCTTTTACCACAGGCAAGGAAAGAGGATAAGAAGCACTCTTTCATCGCTTTCTTGGCGGGTGTGGCGCTGGCACTATTTATAGTATTATCAAAGTTCATCGGATAAACACAGTATTACGAAACGGCCTTGTTTGGGAACGGTGTGCGTGGCATGATTAAGAGGTGGCCTTTTGGATGAGATGAAAAGATGGAAAAGCATGGTATGCCCCGGGTTTTTTAGAAGGATGGGGATGCGGCCAGGTCAGAAGGTCCTGGATTTCGGCTGTAGAAGAGGAACATATACCATACCAGCGGCCATTGTGGTCGGAAAAGAAGGCATGGTTTACGCGCTTGACAAGGACCCAGAGGCACTGGACTCCATAGCGAAGGAAGCCATTCCCATGGGACTAGAGAACATAAGAAGGATGGAAACAGGCGGCGAGCTCTACACAGGTCTGGGCAATGAAACAATAGACTTCATGCTGCTCTATGATGTAATACATCTGATAGGATGGAAAGACGGCATAAAGAGGAGCTTGGTAGAGGAAAGAAAGGTCTTGTATAGGGAAATGCGCAGGGTCGCCAAGCCTGGTGCGATGTTATCTGTTTATCCCAAACACCTTAAGACCCACACGGACATAGAAACGGTCAAAGATGTGAAAGGGGAGATTATGGGTTCGGGTTTCAGCTTTCAAAGGGAATTCCATGACATGCTGGTACACGATGACAGGTTCGAACAGGGTCGCATCCTACTATTTAGAAAACAATAAATATATGGATATCCACATTAAAATGTCTGATTTTATGGACGAAGAGCTACAGAGAATAAGGGAAATGAAAATGAAAGAAATGATTAAGAACTTAAGGAGGGATAGAATGGAAACTGTCATAGAGGTCAATGATGAGAGCTTCCAGGAAAAGGTAATAGAGCAGAGCAAAGGGGTCCCTGTTGTGGTGGATTTCTGGGCGCAGTGGTGCATGCCTTGCATGATGCTGGGCCCTACCTTGGATAAGCTGGCCAAGGATTATAACGAAAAGTTCGTTTTGGCCAAGGTTAACATGGAGAGCAGTCGGGGGCTTGCTCAACGGTACGGAATAATGAGCATACCTGCAGTGAAGATGTTCAAGAATGGTAAGGTAGTCGATGAGTTCGTTGGGGCGCTACCCGAACCTCAGATTAAGGATTGGATAGATAGGAATCTAGGTGATTCCTGATGGAAGGAAGCACATACGACCTAGCCATTATAGGGTCCGGCCCGGCAGGCCTTACAGCAGGAATATATGCGGGAAGATATCTTCTTAACACGCTAATAATCAGCAGGGAAAGCGGCGGAACAATAATGGAAGCTCACAGGGTGTGCAACTTCCCGACATACAATGAAATAAGGGGATTTGATTTGTCAAGGAAGATGATTGAGCAGGTCGGGGAACTTGGTATCCATATAAAGAACGAAACAGTTGAGAAGCTGAAGGAAAATGATGGCTTTTTTGAAATAAAGACCAACGTGGGTACACACAGGTCAAAAAAGCTCATCATAGCCACAGGAAGGGAAAAGAGGAAACTCGGTGTGGCGGGTGAAAAGGAATTACTGGGAAAAGGAGTAAGTTACTGTGCCACATGCGATGCAGCATTCTTCAAAGATAAGAATGTCGCAGTGATAGGTGGCAGCAATTCAGCATTAACTGCGGCCCTTCTGGTTGCGGAATACGCAAAAAAGGTATACATCATATACAGACGCGAACGCTTTTTCAGGGCAGATCCCGCATGGGTCAGGATTACGGATAAGAACGAAAAGATTGAATACATGTTCAATAGCGAGGTAGGGTCAATAAAGGGTGGAAACTCGGTCGAAAAGCTGGTCCTAAAAGACGGCTTGGAGGTTGAAGTGGGGGGCGTGTTCATTGAGATTGGCTATGAGCCGAACCGTGAGATTCCAAAACAGCTTGATTTGAAGACAGATAAAGGCTACATAGTTGTTGATAATATGCAAAAAACCAATGTAGGGGGCGTTTTCGCTGCAGGTGATGTAACGAACAACCCCCTCAAGCAGGTAATAACCGCTTGCGGACAGGGTGCGGTTGCTGCCATGTCTGCATATGAAGAGCTAAACAAGGAAAATGATGGGTTGAAAGATAATGAGAAAGGTATTCAAGGGCTGGCTATTCAATAGGATAGAGAGATTCGGTGGTAATGAATACAACCACGTCGGGTGCGAGGGGGAAGGCAAAAGTTTCGGCGATTTCCTGGCACAGTTCGTGCCCCAGATTGGGATGCGAAGGAGAGTAAGATTCATCATTGAATCATCAGAGGAGCCGGTAATGATTAATGAAGACAAAACATCGAATCAAAGCGAAAGAATGGATTAACATATTCAGGAACGATTCTCTTGAAGCGATAACATTTGGCTTCAGACAGCCATCTTCTGTGCTGCTATCCGATAGCCTTTCTCTGTATCATAATGCATACTTCATGAAGTACATCGATGTCATTCTCCTTGCACATGCGTACGGCCTTCTTTGATTCCGAGCCCGGCTGCATCCATATCTTTTTTATGCCAAGCCTTATGCAAGATTCTACAATCTTTTCGGTTATCTCAGGTTTCACGACAATCTCAACGACATCAGGCATCTGAGGCAGGCTCTTCAGGTCCGGATAGCACCTCTCACCCGCAACTTCGTGCGTCTTATTGTTTACAGGATAGACCCTATAGCCGGCATCCCTCAGGTCAGCGTAAACCTTGCTCCCGTATTTGTCCGGGTTTCTAGATGCGCCTACAACCGCAAACACGTTTTTCTTTTCAAGGAAAGATTCGATAAGTTTCTTTCTCATATTATCCTTTCCACAATCTCTCTAAATTTTGACTGTTCAGAATCACCAAGAACGAAAGGCACCCCCCTTTCACAAGAGAGTGTTATCGTTCTATCCAGCTCAATGCGGCCCAGGAATTCAATGCCCAGCTTCTTCGCAGATTTCTCTCCCCCGCCCATACCAAAGATTTTTCCTGACATGTTCTCTATGATGCCAAGCACCGGTATTCCCATCTCCTTCGCCATGTTTACGGCCTTTTCTGCGTCTATTACAGAGGCCTTTTGTGGCGAAGTGACAACTATCACACCATCTGGCTTCACGGCCTGCATAATCGTAAGCGGTGCGTCGCTTGTCCCTGGAGGCAGGTCTATCACAATATAATCCAAGTCTCCCCATTCTGTTTTTTTCAACATCTCGATTATGGCGTTCGACAGCATGGGACCACGCCATATTATTGGGTCGTTTTCGTTCTCCTGCATCGAGGCAAACGATACCACCTTCATACCAAATTTGTCTATGGGTACTATCTTCCCTTCCCTGACGGAGAAACGCTGGTCTATGCCCAAGAACCCGTTTACATTGGGGCAATCCACGTCGGCATCGAATAGTGCGACCTTGTGTTTTATGGAAGAGAGGGCCGCAAGGTTAACCGAAATCGTGGTCTTGCCCACCCCGCCCTTTCCGCTCATTACCGCTATCTTGCGGCACCCATCGTTCAATACCCCTTCCATCCCATAATAGTCTTTGTTTTTCCTTACCATACAAACGCCTCACTTCAGTATAATCCTAGCGTCCAATACAACAGGTTTCCCCTCCTTTATGGCAAGGGGGTTTATATCTATCTCATTTATTTGAGGGAAATCCCTTACAAGATAGGAGAGCCTTTCCATTGTTTTTTCCAGAGCTTCCATATCTACAGGCTTCCTGTTCCTGTACCCTTCCTTAAGGAAGCGGAATATCCTGGTGTCCTCCATGACCTTTCTTGCAAGCGGCCTGTTGAGAGGGGGCAATCCTATGGACTTGTCATTGTATATCTCGGCGTCCATTCCCCCGATTCCGAAAAGCACTATCTTTCCAAAGTCGGGGTCGTTGGCGCTTCCCATGATAAGCTCATAGTCCAAGCCCTCCACCATCTTCTGGACGCTTATGCCGTCTATACTGATCCCGGGCTTGCGCTTATTGACATCATCCATTATTTTCCGGAACCCTTCAATAACTTCGTCCTTGGAATGAATATAAAGAAGCACTCCACCGGAATCCGATTTATGGGTAAGTTCGGGTGATTGTACTTTGAGCGCCACGGGGAACCCTATGCGTGAGGCTTGCTCCGCGGCCTCTTCGGGTGTCTTGGCCAGAACGGTCTCTATGACAGGTATGCCATACTGGGCAAGTATCTCCTTTGATTTTGACTCTGATATTATCTTATTGCCAGCTCTCCCAATCTCCTGTCTTATCAGGTCCCTGTCTGGACTTATTTTCGGCAGGTTCTCAGAAGGTACCTCTTCCATCAACCTGAGATTCTCTTTGTATTTTATAATCTTTATGAATGCTTTGACTGCCCTCTCTGGGGTCGGATAATTGGAAACTGAATACTTTGAAAGTATTCCAGTTGATTTGTTTTTGCCCTCGGGCCCAATCCACGAAGACAAAAGCGGTTTTTTGTGTTTTTTGCTTAACCTGCCAACCATCTCTGCTGTCTTTTCCGGCTCACTTGCGTATTGTGGAGTGAAGACCACCAACACGCCATCCACATTCTTATCCCTCATGCACGCATCTATTGCTTTCTCATATATCTCAGCGGAGGCGTCACCCAGGACATCAACGGGGTTGCCCTTGCTCCAAGCATCGGGCATCACAGAATCGAGTTCGTCTATTGTCCTTTTGGAGAGTTTTGCCATAACTCCACCACTTTTCTGTACAGCATCAGCGGACAGTACTCCCGCACCGCCCGCATTCGTGACTATGGCCAGCCCGGGGCCATCAGGTAGCTTGCCGAGATTCAGTGTCCTCAAGCAATTGAAGACATCATCAATCTCGTCTATCTGGAGTATTCCCACCTGCCTGAAAGCGGCCTTGTAAACATCGTCGTTACCTGCCATGGAACCGGTATGTGAGACAGCAGCCTTCCTACCCGCGTCTGTTAGGCCCGCCTTGAGTACCACTATGGGCTTTTTTCTGACGCACCTCTTGGCCACGTCCATGAACTTACGAGCATCCTTTATGGATTCCATATAGATTATTATACCATCTGTCCCGTCATCTTCGCAGAAGTACTTTAACAAATCACCAAAGTCAACGTCCAGCATGGAGCCCACCGAAATGAATGATTTTATTCCGACTCCCTGCTCAAGTGACCACTCGATTATGGCAGACCCGAGAGCACCGCTCTGGGATATAACCGCGGTTCTGCCCTTATTTGGCATCTTTGCCGAAAAGCTCGCATTAAGGCTGTTCTCTGTGTTTATTACGCCTAAGCAATTGGGTCCTATGAGCGTTATCCCATACTTTTCTACTTTCTTCTTTATTTTTTCCTCAAGCCTCTTGCCTTCATTGCCTGTTTCCTTGAATCCTGAGGAAACCACTATGCAGGCCTTAACCCCCCTCTCTCCGCATTCATCTATTATCCCAGGAACAAGCTTGGCAGGAACTGCGATAACAGCCATGTCAACATTGCCTTCTATATCAAGAACTGAACGATATGTTTTGGTCCCCTGAACATCGTTCCTGTTTGGGTTCACAGGATAGATGCTTCCGGAGAAGCTGGAAAGATTTCTAAAAAGGCCGTAGCCTACGCTGCCCTCTTTATTACTTGCCCCTATAACAGCCACACTGCTAGGGTTAAAGACACTATCCATATCCATAATATCAGCATTTAATCTTGAGTTCTTCTATGCCCGAAAGCGTTTTCTCGGCCACAATCTTCTCCTTTTTGAAATGCTTTTCCATTCGGCCGAGAAACGCCTGTTTTTCCTTTCTGCTCTTATAGTGTCCCATCAGTTCCATCGTCTTCCTGATGTTCTCATCTATATCGGCGGGTATCCTTTCATTGTCATGCCTCACTGCACCGCGGGGGCACGCTTCGTGACACTTGCCGCACCTTATGCATTCATCCATGTCTATCTCTGCCTTGCCCTTCTCCATGAAAATAGCATCTACGGGACAGTTCTCAACGCAGATTCCGCATCCGACACACATGTCCTCATTTATCCACGGCATAACCATCACTCCCTATTCCTTCTCCTCTACGCATATCTCCTTTCTCCTTATCGCCTTGGATGTCTTCGACCACAAAACAAGTATGGCAGCATTTAGTAAGACGAACATGGCCCATGAAGCAGCCCACATTATAGAAGAGCCCGTCTCGTGATACATCAGCAACGTCCCTATGGTCAATGCACTGAGAGGGAAGGAATAGGCCCACCATGATAAGTAGAATTTTATCCTGGAGAACATCCTGTACTGGAACATGATCAGCATGAATAAAAACGCGCTGAAGTAGAAGAGAAGGTTACCGAAAATGTTAAGCCCGCCCATGAGCTTTGTCAGGGATATGAACCCTATCACGGGGGGCGCAAACAATATGAAGAATGTCGGTATAAGTTTGTCCGGTATCGGGTGATGGAATATAATTCTGTTCATCACTAACGTGGTCAGTATGAGCCACCAGAAAAGCCCTATGCTGAAAAAGAACCACGAAAGCTCAGCGGAGAAATGCTGCACACCCGCTATAGGGATGATTATACAGCCTACCACCGGAATAAACCAGGAGGGGTTGATGTGCTGTACCTCGAACTTCTCATGCCTTATCCAGGCAGACATTATGGCAATGGTGAATATGAACTGTATCACAACCCCAACCCACCAGAGATACCTTGACACCACCACGTCTATGCTGAGATATATTATGCTGGTAATGAGGAACAGCTTGGCAAGTATGGGAAAGAAATTGAGCTTGATGGGATGATTTAGCTCCTTCTTGACCTCATCCGGGAACTTTATCACCTTAAGCAAGTATATGCCTATTATGACAGCCATTGTGCCTATAGAGGCATAGAGCAGGTATCCGCTCATCTGAAAGGGGAATCTCAGTATATGCTCTGCCTTCTGCCATGCAAGGGTAAAGCCTACCATACCCAGGCATATAGCCAGGAATGAGACAGGAAAATTCTTCAATCTGTCGAATCTGTATGTCCCGTTTTTTATTATCATCCTTCCACCTCTCAATCAGGAGTATTATATCTATATAAAGGCTCACATTTATAAAGTTAGGCATACCTAAATATTTGTATCTAGGAAAGGTGAAAAATGAAATTCTCACAAAGCATTGAAGATTATCTGGAAACCGTGTATCTATTGGAGCAAGAGAAGGGGACTGCCAAGGTGAAAGAGATAGCAGAAAGGTTGGGTGTCAGCGTCCCCAGCACAACAGGGATGATAAGGAAGCTTGCAGACAATGGGCTGGTTGAGTACAAGAAATATGGGCCCGTCAAACTAACAAGCACAGGCAAGAATAAAGCAAGAAAGATATACGAAAAACATAAGCTGATAGGCAAGTTCTTCATTTCAATCGGTGTTGACAAGAAAACCGCAATGTATGAAGCATGCCTTGCAGAGCACATACTAAGCACAAAAACCATAGAGAGGCTGAAAGTGTTTGTAGAAAGGATGGATTAGCATGGAGATTCCTATAACCCAACTAAAGGGTGGGGAGAAAGGAGAGTTGAAAAGGATAGACGGGGGGATAAGTTTCCGTAGAAAGATAAGCTCGCTCAACATACGTCCCGGGAAAATGGTAAGAAAGGTCACATCCCAACCACTAAGAGGCCCAGTGGTCATAGAGGTAGACGGCCGAAGGCTTACCATTGGAAGGGGAATGGCAATGAAGATATTCGTGGAGGTAAACAGATGAGAATCCTGATAATGGGAAACCAGAATGTCGGGAAATCTGCGATGTTTTTCAGGCTAACAGGGATAAATGTGACTGTTTCGAATTATCCCGGAACAACAGTAGAATTCAAGGAAGGAAGACTGAATCTCGGGGATGAGACTGCCGAAATAATAGATGTACCGGGAACATATACCATTGAGCCAACATCAAAGGCCGAAGAAGTGGCAGCAAAGATGCTCAAAGAAGGCGATATTGTAATCAATGTAGTGGACGCGACCAACCTGGAGAGGAACCTATACCTGACTCTCCAGCTACTGGAGAGGAACGTGCCCGTGATAGTGGCTCTTAATCTATGGGACGAAGCGCACCACAAGGGCATAGACATCAATCTCAGGGAGCTGGAAAAGGAGCTCGGGGTGCCGGTGGTGCCTACCGTGGCTGTTACTGGGGAGGGCATAAAGACCCTGGTCTCAAGGATAAAGGAAGCCAAGGCGCACAAGAAGAGACACAACGAAAAGGAGAGATGGGCCCGCATTGGCAGGATAATAAAGAACTCAGAAAGCATAAAACACAGAAAGGAAACTCTTTTGGAAAGGATAGAGGATACCACGGTTAAGCCCCTGACAGGCGTGCCCATAGCCATATTTGTCGCCTTTCTTATGTTCTACATGATAAGAATCATAGGAGAGGGGCTCATCACGAACGTCTTTGACCCCATTTTTGAAGCATACAAACCACTGGTCATTAGTCTGGGGAACGCAATCGGTCCCGGAACGCTTCACTACATACTAATAGGAAACATGATAGGAGGCCAGATAGATTATGTCCAGTCTATGGGTCTTCTGACAACTGGCTTGTATGTTCCCATAGCTATGGTCTTACCGTACATATTTGCTTTCTATCTCATATTGGGCGTTCTGGAAGACAGCGGGTATCTCCCAAGGCTTGCCACGCTCATAGATACCGTGATGCACCGTCTGGGCATGCACGGGCTATCAATCATACCCATGCTGCTGGGCATTGGCTGCAACGTTCCCGGCGCCTTATCCACGAGAATATTGGAAACCAAAAGGCAAAGGTTCATAGCTGCTACACTCATGGCTATAGCAATACCTTGCATGGCACAGATAGCTATGATTATAGGCCTTGTGGGAAGGCATGGGATTGCCGGACTGGGTATAGTGTTTGGCGTTCTTTTCCTTGTATGGCTGTTTCTCGGATTAATCCTCAACCGTATAATGAAGGGAGGCAGCCCGGAGATATTCATGGAAATACCCCCGTACAGGATACCCTACTGGGGTTCATTGCTGAAAAAGCTCTGGATGAGAATGAAGGGGTTCGTTGCCCACGCTGTTCCCTATGTCTTGCTTGGCGTAATCTTAATAAACATGCTTTATTTTTCAGGATTAATAACATTAGCAGGGAAGGTTACTGCGCCATTGGTAGTTAATGTGCTGGGTCTCCCTGAGGACGCTGTGGGTGCCCTTATAATGGGCTTTTTGAGGAAGGATGTCGCTACCGGCATGCTGCTGCCGCTTGGGCTGAGCCTCAAGCAGCTCATAATAGCCAGCGTAGTACTGGCAATGTACTTCCCATGTATAGCCACTTTCGTCGTGCTGTTCAGGGAGCTTGGGTTAAGAGATATGGCAAAATCGACTGGGATAATGATAATCATGGCATTGTTTGTAGGGGGCTTGCTTAACATATTACTTTGAGCCTAAAGACGTGGATATGAGGGATAGAATGAAAGACAAAAAACCGTTCATTGAATGGGAACCGGCGATATCACCCGAAAAGGTCTTTTCCAATGTGGTCGGGCTTCACGTTGCTCATACCGATAGCCCTTTCCTTCGCCGGTGGTGTCATGTTCTTCATAACGCTTGACGAGCTGCTGCCATGTGCCCAGTGTACATGCCACGAGCATTCGACCAGCATAGGCATGATATTGGGGGCAGTCGTGATGATGCTCCTTATGGGTGTCTTCGGTGTTTGAGTCCTGTTTGTGACCAAGCCACCGTTAAC
>QMZP01000002.1 GCA_003663225.1 Candidatus Aenigmatarchaeota archaeon
ATGAGAAGGAGGCCGTATGAGGGCGTGACGGACCTCAATGACTTCGGCGACGTGCTTTACAAGATAGAGGGCGAGGACCTCTACATGATAGCGACCTCGGAGCACCCGCTGACGGCGCAGCATATGGACGAGGTCGTGCTGGAAGGTGATATGCCTCTCCTCTATACCGGTTTCAGCACAAACTTCAGGAAAGAAGCCGGATCGCACGGCAAGGACACAAAGGGCATATTCAGGGTTCACCAGTTCAACAAGGCAGAGCAGATAGTGATATGCAAGCCAGAGGATTCTTGGGAGTGGCATGAGAAGCTGATAAGGAATGCCGAGGACTTCTTCCAGTCCATGGGTCTGCATTACAGGGTCATGAACATATGCACCGGGGACATGGGCACGGTGGCTTCCAAGAAATACGACCTGGAGGTGTGGCTTCCGGGGCAGGGCAAGTACAGGGAGGCGGTATCATGCTCCAATTGCACGGGCTACCAGGCAAGGCGGCTGAACATGAGGTACAGGGAGAAGGAAGGCAGCCCGATAAAGGGCAACGTCCATACCCTGAACAGCACTCTGGTCACCGACAGGGGCCTGGTGGCAATACTCGAGAACTGCCAGCAGAAGGACGGCTCAGTCAAGATACCGAAGGTGCTGCAGCCCTACATGGGCGGCATGAAGCGCATCGGGGGGAATAAATGAAGAAGAAGACAGCAAGGCTGCTGATAATAGTGATACTGGCCTTCGTGGCATCCTACCTGCTATTGTTGCAGTCGTTCATTGGCGAATACGGCCCCGACGCGCTCAGGGTGGCGGTCCTCTATGGGTGCGATGAGGTCATCGCCGGGGCAAAGGACGGAAGCCTTGAGGTCACGGACCGGCTCAAGGATTCCGTGATAGTGCAGTATGGGACACAGAACAGCGGCTTCAAGAAGGGCACCCTGCGGGACCTTTGCAGGGACAGGGGCATCGACGCATGCAGTTACTATACGCTGAGATTCTGCCAGGAACAAGAGGCCTGATATACATTTATACGTGGATGCACATTCTAAAATATGGCCGAGCCCGGGCGCAAGGTTGTTCTGATAGTGAGGGATGGATGGGGCCATGCCGAGGAGGGCAGGGGCAACGCAGTATCCCAGGCAGACACCCCCAACAATGACAGGTACATGAAGGAATATCCTAACACGATACTGAAATGCACAGGCAATGCAGTAGGCCTGCCTGAGGGTACCCAGGGCGGCTCTGAGCCGGGGCACCTCACGATGGGAGCTGGCAGGGTAGTGTGGCAGCCTTATGAGGACATAAACAGGAAGATAAAGAGCGGCGAATTCTTCAAGAACAGGGCGCTGATGAAGGCCATGGATAACTGCAAGAGTAAAGGCACGTCGCTCCATCTCATGGGGCTGTTCTCTGACGAAGGCATACACGGGACCGTTGAGCATCTGTACGCTCTGATGGAAATGGCGAAGAGGAACGGCATAAGGAAAGTGTTTGTTCACTGCTTCCTGGACGGGAGGGATGTCCCGGAAAGGAGCGCCACAAAGTATGTCGAGCAGTTCAGGGAGAAATCAGAGGAGATGGGCATAGGAAAGATAGCCACCATGGCTGGCAGGTATTATGCCATGGACAGGGACACCAACTGGGACAGGACTGAAAGGGCTTACAGGATGCTGGTGCACGGCGAGGGCTTCAAGGAGGACGACCCGCTGCAGGCGATACTAAATGCTTACGAGAGGGGGGACAAGACCGATTATTACGTCAAGCCTGTGGTGATAACAGAAGGAGACAGGCCGGTTGCCACCATAAAGGACGGCGATTCTGTTGTATTCTGGAACTTCAGGTCAGACAGGGCGAGGCAGATAACATATGCCCTGACGCAGGCGGACTTTGACAAGTTCGACCGGGGCAAAGTGCCTGACATAGTCTATGTGTGCATGAGCAACTACGACAAGAACCTCACGCTTCCAGTGGCTTTCCCGCAGCTGGAAGTGAGGAACAACATAGGCAACGTGATATCAGAGAACGGGCTCAGGCAGCTTAGGATAGCCGAGACAGAGAAGTATGCGCATGTCACGTTCTTCTTCAACAGCCAGGTCGAGGAGCCCAACCCCGGCGAGGACAGGATAATGGTACCCTCCCCCAAGGTGCCGTCATATGACCAGAAGCCGGAGATGAGCGCGTACGGCATAACAAACAAGCTCGTGCCTGAGATAGAGAAGGGTAAGTATGACTTCATACTCGTTAACTACGCCAACGGCGACCTCGTCGGCCACTCGGCGAACCTGGAGGCCGGGATAAAGGCATGCGAGGCTGTCGACGAATGCACGGGCAGGGTAGTGGAAACGGCACTGTCAAAGGGATATGTGTGCATAATCACCGGCGACCATGGAAACATAGAGTGCATGTTCTATCCGAATGGCAAACCCAACCCGTCGCATGGCACCAACCCCGTGCCGTTCATCCTGGTCAGCGAAGAACTGAAGGGGGCCAAGCTGAAGGAAGGCATGGGACTCAAGGATATTGCCCCTACCATACTTGGCCTGATGGGCATAGAGAAACCGAAAGAGATGGAAGGTGAAAGCATCATAGCTCAGTGATGTCCCTTATGAGGAGCGCCTTGTCATTGAATTCCTTGTTTGCCCTGCGTATGAGCTTGTTTATGGTATTGGCAGTGAACCTAGCCTCTGGCGACTTGAACGCTATCTGCATTATGGGGGCGTTCCTCGGCGCGGGATAATTTGCCTTTATGTCTGCTGACAACTCATCCCCCTCCATTGTTATCATGAGCCTGTTCCCGTCCTCTGAGACCGAGAACCTTGTCCCGTCTATCTCAGAACCATCCAGCTTCGTGGCCACGTCTGAGACGTCGGACAGCCTTGATTTGGCCTGCCCGTCCTCCAGCTCCATAACAACGCCTTCGAGCAGCAATTTCATGCACTCACATTAAATGAAGCGATAAATAACATTTATATACCAAAAGCCAAATATCTTATAAGTCGAGAAAGTGAAAAGTTACACCGTAACGATTAAACAAATAGGAGGAAAAGAACTATCAGGTTCTTATATGGGTTATGCCACAACCGATGCCGCCTTCTTACATGGCGTATGACAGGACGATAGTAGTGTTTTCCCCGGACGGCAGGCTATTGCAGGTAGAGTATGCAAGGCAGATGGTGAAGAACGGAAGCACGTCTTTGGGGATAAAGGCAGCTGATGTAGTGGTTCTTGGGACAGTGAAGCCCTCGATGCCGCTCGCAGTCACAGAGTCCTACAGGAAGATAGCAGAGATTGACAGCCACATAGGCATGGTTAGCTCGGGATCGCTGGCTGATGCCAGGAACCTCGTGGAGTATGCGAGGGTCAAGTCGCAAGTGAACAAGGTGACTTATGACGAGCCCGTATCAGTGAGCACAATAACCAAGTATATATGCGACAGGAAGCACATGGTTACCCAATATGCCGGCGTAAGGCCCTATGGAGTAGGGCTTCTGATAGGAGGCATCGACGAGGACGGTACCAACCTCTACGAGACAGAGCCATCGGGCACGATGATATCATGGAAGGCCCAGGCCATCGGGAGGGGTGCTGACAAGGCCAAGAAAACCCTGAGCAAGGGATACAAAGATGGCATGAAGGCGGATGATGCGATAAAGCTTCTTTTGAAGGCTCTCAAGGCCGGAGAAAAGGGCGCCAGTGCCGAGAATGCGGAAGTGGCTGTCGTCAAGAAGGACGGGATAAAGCTCCTGTCAAAAGACGAAGTGAAGAAGTACATGTGACCCTTTCTGGACCTGATACGATAAAAGGTGATATTGATGGTTTCATTGGACAATGCCGTAGTGGCCCGGCTCACGCGGTCGGGAGAGACCTTCGAGATAATGGTCGATTCTGAGAAAGCCTTCGAGTTCAAGAAGGGCAAGGACTACTCCATGGAGAACATCCTTGCAGCCAATGAGATATTCAAGGATGCGAAGAAAGGCGAGAGGGCTTCTTCATCCGAGTTGGAGAAGGAGTTCGGCACGACAGAAGTCTTCGAGGTTGCTAAGAGGATAATAAGGGACGGGGAGGTCCAGCTGACCACGGAGCAGAGGAGGAAGCACGTCGAAGAAAAGAAGCTGCAGATAGCAAGCATAATATCCAAGCAGGGAGTCAACCCCAAGACCAAGCTTCCTCACCCGCAGCAGAGGATACTCAATGCCATGGAAGAAGCCCATGTCTCAGTGGACCCTTTCAAGCCCGCGGACGAGCAGGTGAAGAGGGTGCTTGAGGCCATACGCGAGATAATACCGATATCATTCGAGACCATAGAGATAGCTATAAGGGTCTCGATGGAGCACGCCGGGAAGGTGAGCTCCGTTATGCACAGCATAATGCCAGTTAAGAAGGAGGAATGGAAGAGCGACTCTTGGATGGCAGTGGTAGAGATACCGGCCGGCATGCAGAACGAGATATACGAGAAGATAAACAACATGACGGCAGGCACTGCAGAGGTCAAGGTTATTTCGAGAAAAGCCCAATGAGCGCCCAAAGGTATAAAAAGCCTTTCATCTTAATTTGCTTAACATTAGGAGAGTGTGAGAAATGAATGAAGAAAACAAGACAGAGGAAAAGAAACCGGAAACGGCAGAAAAACCGCAGGATAATGCACAGGCCAAGGGCCTGCTCAAGAAAGAGAGGGAATTCGTGATACCCGGGGACAAGATAGTCGATACCATGGATTATCTGCCCGGAAGGAACTGCTTCAGGAAAGGGGACTCAGTATTCGCAACCAAGATAGGCCTTGTTGGCGTGAACGGCAGGGTAGTGTCCGTCATACCGCTCAATGAATCCTACATACCAAAGGCCGGCGACATGGTGATAGGCGAGGTAGTGGACATACAGAACAACGGCTGGGTGGTCGACATAAAGTCCGCTGACACAGCATACCTGCCGCTTTCAGGCATCAGGGAGTTCATAGACGTATCGAAGACTGACCTTTCCAACTATTACGATATAGGGGATGCCATATACGCGAAGATATCCCTGGCGACCGACAACTCTACGCAGCTTACGATGGATGACAGCAGGGCCAGGAAGTTCAAGGATGGCAGGATCCTGACAATAAACCCCGCAAAGGTCCCGAGGATAATAGGGAAGAAGGGATCGATGATATCCATAATAAAGAGCCAAACAGGATGCAGGATAAGCGTCGGCCAGAACGGACTGATATGGATAGAAGGCGGAGACGAAGAGCTCGCGATAAAGGCAATCGGCATGGTGGAGAAGAACTCCTACCTCGAGGGCCTGACAGAAAAGGTTTCAGAGCTCCTGGGATACAAGCCCGGCGAACAGCCTGCTGAGCAGGCAGAAAGGTCTAAGGAGGAGAATGTAGATGGCTAGAGAAGACGGAAGAAAAGCGGATGATCTAAGGCCGCTTGTAGTGAAAGCTGGTGTTATACCTAACGCCAATGGATCAGCGTATGTTTCACTGGGAAAGACTACTGCAGTGGCAGCCGTGTACGGGCCGAGGCCCATGCACCCCAAGCACATGCAGGTGTCTGACAGGGCATACCTTAAGACAGTGTACAACATGGTACCATTCTCAACAAAGGAGAGAGTGAGACCCGGACCTTCGAGAAGGAGCAAGGAAATATGCAAGGTCACAAGGCAGGCCCTTGAGCCGGCGATATTCCTTGACAAGTTCCCGAAGACCAGGATAGATGTCTACATAGACATCATACAGGCAAACGCGGGCACGCGAACAGCAGGGATAAACGCGGCATCAGTAGCCCTTGCCGATGCAGGCATACCCATGAGGGGCCTGATAGCGTCAGTGGCTGCAGGCAAGATAGGCGACGAATACACGCTGGACCTTGCCGGGAAGGAGGAGGAAGCAACCGATTGCGACCTTCCCATAGCATACATGCCTGAAGAGGAGAAGATAACCCTTATGCAGCTGGACGGCGACATATCACCGGAGGACACCAAGAACGTCGTGAAGCTTGCCATAGAGGGTTGCAAGAAGATTTACGCGGCGCAAAGAAAGGCGCTTGAAGACAGATGGGTACCGGAGGTGAAAAAATGATGATAATACAGAAGAACCATATAAGGGGACTCGCGTCGGCAGGTAAGCGCATGGACGGGAGGAAAGAGGACGACTTCAGGGAGATAAAGATAGAGACCGGAGTCATAGAGAACGCCGAGGGGTCTGCTAAGGTCAGTGTGGGGAAGACAGAGATCATAGCGGGCGTGAAAATGAACATCGGCGAGCCGTTCCCGGACAGGCCCGACGAAGGGATACTGATGACAGGGGCTGAGTTCTCACCCCTTGCATCGTTCGAGTTCGAGACAGGTCCGCCATCCGAGGATGCCATAGAGCTCGCCAGGGTTGTCGACAGGGGCATAAGGGAATCACACATGATAGACAACAAAAAGCTCTGCATAGCCGAAGGCGAGAAGGTGTGGATGGTATTCGTCGACATACACATACTAAACCATGATGGAAACCTGCTTGACTGCGCTGCATTGGCAGCCGCAGCAGCGCTAGGGCACGCTAAATTCCCGAAGTACGACGGAGAGAAGATAGAGTTCGGGGAGAAGACCGACAAGGGCCTGCCCATAACATGCAAGCCCATAGCGGTCACGTTGACCAAGGTCGGCGAGAAGCTGCTGACGGACGCTACCTTCGAGGAGGAAGGCGCTTCTGACGTGAAGCTGACAGTCACGACCAAGGACGACGGCAACATATGCGCCATACAGAAGAGTGGTTCAGGCCCGCTGGCATTCTCTGAGATAGAGAAGGCATTTGAGATATCGGTCAGGAAGGGCAAGGAACTCAGGAAACTTCTGGAGTGATACACATGGCAAGGACGAAGAAAATAGGGGCTGCAGGCAAGTTCGGCCCCAGATACGGGAAGAGCGTGAAGGACAGGTTCAGGGAAGTGCACAAAGCCAGTAAGAAGCCGCACAAATGCCCCAATTGCCTCAAACCAGGATTCAAGAGGGTAGCGTCCGGCATATGGGTATGCAACAAATGCGGGCACAAGATGGCGGGCAAGGCTTATAAGCCTATGTGACAATTAAGATATTGCCGAGGTATGTTATGTACAAATGCGTAAACTGCGGAAAGGAAGTCGAAGTGAACCTCAACAGGGTGAGGAAGATACAGTGCCCTCACTGCGGCTACAGGATATTGAGGAAGATGAGGCCTAAGCTTACCAAGATGGTAGAGGCCGTTTAATTGGTGTTCATGATGACGGATCAAGAACAGGCACAGCTCGTGGGGCAGGCCCAGTCGTACCAGCAGCAGATGCAGAACTTCATGGTACAGAAGGAGACCCTGAACATGCAGCTGATGGAAGTGAAGAAGGCTATCGAGGATCTCGAAGGCACTAATGATGCCGAAGTCTACAAAATATCCGGACCTCTTCTCATAAAGACAAAGCAGGCAGATGCCCAGAAGGAGCTCAAGGAGAAGCAGGAGCTTCTGGAGGCAAGGGTCAAGAACATAGACAAGAAGGAGACCCAGATAAAGGAGAAGATAGAGGAGATCCGGGAGAAGCTGACGAAGGGGAGCGGCGCGTCCGCAGGATAATAACATAGGTGATCTCATGGACAAGGACATAGTCACTCAGTTGCTGAGGGACATCCTTGATGACCGGGGGGTACCAAAGAACATAAAGGAGTCCCTTGAAGGAATCATTGGTATCCTTGACGCCAAGGTTTCTGACAACGAGAAGGCTTCCCAGATAATATCAATACTAGACGATGCTGCCAACGACCCGAACATCTCTTTCTCGGCGAGGACGCTGATATGGAACACTGTTTCCGCGATGGAAGGCATGTGAGCTATTCCCTTTGAATACCGTGGCATGCCTTGTCTGATAATGACTCAGAGAGGCTATAGTGTTCCTTGAGAGGGGGAAGTACAACCCGTCGCTGAAGCTGGCCCATGGCGTGGCAAAGGCCCTGAAAACGAAGACAGACGGCCTTTCTTGTTCGAGTGACGCTAACAGTTAATAAGCACCAAACCAACCCTCCTTATGGCATTCAGGATAAGGGCGGCTGAAGAAAAAGATATGGATGACTGTGCCAGCATAGTCTGTGATGAGTTCAACAAGCTCGGCGAGGGCTTCACCAAGGGGACTGCCATGGGCAGGGTCAGGGAGCTGTTCGACATGGGGCCTGACATATGCTTCTGCCTGGAAGAGGATGGCAGAGTCATAGGGCTGCTCTTCTGCGAGCGCTTCAAGTACGCCAAAGGGCAGTACATGTGGATATCAGAGTTCGCCATACGCGAGGGGTACCGGGGCAAGGGATACGGTGGCAAGGCCCTGGAATTCATACAGAAGGCCGCCAAGGACAAGGGCATAGACGTGCTGTCGCTGTTCACTGACGTGAAAGGGGATGCCGTGAAGATATATGGGAAATACGGCTTTAAGATGACCGATTACGTGATGATGGAGAAGGATCTTAAAAGAGGACCCAATCCAAAAGCTTAAAAAGCTAATTTACAATAACTTAACACGATTTCAAGCAACGCATGTAATCGGTTTCATATGGAGGTGTGAAGATGGGATTCAAGCTTTTCAACAGGGAGAACGACTTTGACTCTGCTGAGCCCAGGGAAGAGTTCATAGAGGTCAATGTCATGGATTCCGAAAGCAGGAAGAGAACAGGGAGCATTGGGATAACAGTCGAGAAGCTCACGGAGTTCCCGGACACTGAGAGGGTCCTAAGGGCAGTCAGGGAAGGAAACATAGTTTTCCTCAAGATAAAGCATCTTAAGGACAAGGACATCGGGGAGCTCAAGAGGGCCGTGGACAAGCTCAAGAAGACCGTGACGGCCAACAACGGCGACATAGCAGGTGTAGAGCAGGACTGGCTGATACTGACGCCGGAATTCGCGAAAGTGATGCGCGAGGTTTAATTCCCTTTATTTTATCACCTCGTGGCATCTTGCTCATTCTCAACAATAGGCCTAACCATTTTAAGTAACCAATAGAAGGCATGTACGTGGTTACATGACAGCCGACCCCATGATGGCAGGGCTGAGATAAGCCGAATCGATGAGCGTGCAGCCAGGCTGGCTGCGGTTCATGCGTCAATAAGCTTCCTGTCAGCCAAAACCGGGAGAAGGGGCTCATGAACATGCCTGAGCTCCTTGACACGGCAGACAAGATAGCAGAATACATACTGAATGGCAGGTGATGCCGTCACTTGAGACGGATGGTCTCCATATTCTTAGGCGCTAATGTCTCGCACCTGCATATGCGGTGGAGGTCGCGGGAGAGCTCTATGCACTTCCTGTTCTCGCCGTGATCGACGAGTATCCTCTCGGGTTTGCTTCCGAGCCTCTTTACGTAGTTTATGAGTTCGGGTCTCGTGGAGTGGCCGGTCAGTCCGTGTATTGTCTCCACGTTCATCTTTATGGGCATGGTCTTCGTCCTTCCGCTCGCGTCCGCCATTGGGATGTCCTTCCATCCCTTTTGTATCCTTCTACCCAGCGTGCCCTCTGCCTGGTAACCCACGAACATCAGCGTGTTCTTGGCGTCCGGAGCCAGGCCCTTGAGGTACTCCACTGCAGGCCCGCCTATAAGCATGCCGGACGTGGCTATTATGACGGCAGGCTCCTTGGAATCGATTATACTGTCCCTCTCTTTCGGTGCAACCCTCTTGAATATCTTGGAGACGAACGGGTTCTTGCCGTACTTGAATATGCTTCTCTGGAGGTACTTCGACAGGTATTCCGGATAGGCTGTGTGTATGGCCGTGGCATCCCACAGCATGCCTTCCATGTACACCGGGTGCTCGAATGGCCTTGATGCGAGCAGTACCATGAGCTCTTGTGCCCTGCCCACAGCGAACGACGGTATGAGCACCTTGCCGCCTTTGCTTATGGTGTCGTTTATTATCCTGAAGAACGCATCCTCTGTCTCGTTCCTGTGCGGGGTGACATCCTCCGCAGCGCCGTACGTGGACTCCGTTATTAGGGTCTCCACCCTCTGGAAGTTGGTGTATGCAGGCTCGAACAGCTTGGACGGGCCGAACTTGAGGTCGCCCGTGTACAGTATGTTGTGCAGGCCGTTGCCTATGTGCAGATGAATAAGGGACGAACCCAGAAGGTGGCCCGATGGCTGGAGCGTGAGCCTTATGTTAGGCGTTATGTCAGACACCTCGCCGTAATCCAGCACTATGGAGTGCTTCACTGCCTTCTCTATATCCTTCTTGTTGTAGTATAGCTGCTTGCCGTTGCTCTGGCACACGTCTATGTAGTCCATGCACAGCAATACCATGAGGTCCCTTGTCGGGGCCGTGCAGTAAAGCGGGCCCTTGAAGCCCTCCTTGTACAAATACGGTATGAATCCTACGTGGTCCAAGTGAGCGTGGCTGGCAACCACGGCATCGAGCCTGTCTATGCTGAATTCCGGGAGGTCCACGAGCGGGACGTTGTCAGACCCCGGGTCTATGCCGCAGTCGAGCAGCACGTTTGAATGTGGCGTCTGGACGAGTATGCATGATCTGCCAACCTGCCTGAAGCCGCCAAGCGCTGTTAGCCTTACCCATTCCTCTTTCTTGCTGTCCGTCTCTATGGGCGTATTTATCCTGTTGCCCACTGAGTTCAGGAACCTCTTCCTGTAGTCTATCTCGGAATGAAGGAAGTTCCTGACAGCCCTGACGACATCGGAATCTATGGCAGGTGCCCTCTCTATCTTGGGGAGCCAGAACGTCTCCCTCTTTATCGAGCGAAAAGTCTCCCCGCCCTTGCCTATCACAAGGCCGGGCTTCTGTGCCTCTATGACAACCTTGCCCATCTCCGGCTCGAAGTATACGGCTTTTATGCCCGCGTCCTTGGGCACTATCTCACCTATCCTCTTCTTCGTGGTCTCCATGTCCGCGGTTATGGTGAGGTCCGGCCTTACCTCTATCCTTTTCTTCAGCCCTCTTACAAGCTCCCTCACGCTCCTCTCGTTGTCGACGAAGAAATCCTTGCTCTTCGTATATATCACTATCTCAGAGCCTTCGAACTTGACCTCTGAGATCATAGCGTGCGATGGCAGCTTATCCTGCAATTCCTTTAGAATGTTCATACCATTCTCCGATAATCGTTATTACAATCAGCTAACCTTGATGAAATATCAGACGATTGAATGCCTAAGCGGGCACCTTGTTTATATCCTGGGTCTCTATCTTATGGAAGCCCCTGGAGTCTATCACTGTCACGTCTATTCCGCTCCCGCCTGAAGCTATATCCCTCTGGGCAGCTGCCCTGATGGCCCTCGCTACCAGCTTCTTGCCTTCCTCAGTGCTCATACCCTTCTTGTATCCGTCCTCCAGGACACCGAACGCCATCGGGGACCCTGATCCCGTCGAGAAGTATTCCTTCTCCTCCATGACCGAACCGTCAGGTGCCAGCGAGAAAAGCCTGGGTTCCTTGTCGTATCCTCCTATCACCAGCTGGACTATGTACGGGAAGTAGCTCCTGGAATAGAGTATGTTGGATACCAGAGTGGCTGCTGCCTTGACAGGTATCCGCTTGTCTTCCCTGAGCTTGTAGAGCTTCAGCTCTGCCTTGATGTACCTCTCCAGGGTCTGGGCATCGCCTACTGACCCTGCTATGGTCATTCCTATATGCTCCTCTAGCTTGAGTATCTTGTCAGCGACCTTGCTGGCTACAAGGTAGCCCATCGTCGCCTTCTTCTCAGCACCGAGCACTATCCCGTCATTGCATACTATGCCGACGGTGGTGGTCCCGGTTTTCAGTTTCTCTATCTTTCCCATGTCATTCACAATAATCACAGTCTAATATTGGTTAGAAACTGTTATTAATGATTTACGGAAGGGGTTTATAAATGTTATTTTTTCTTCTCCTTCACTATCTTACCTTTCCATCTCTTCATTATCGTGGAGAGGTCTATCTCGTACCTCCCCGAGCCGACCCTTATCACTATGGGCCGCTGGTTGAAGAGGTTGGTGACGTCTATCACGTACTTGCCCGGCTTTATTATCCTTATGGCTTCCAGGTCAAGCACAACCGTGTCCTCCTTCTTGGACTCGTCTGGTATTATGTCCCTGACGTCCTGCTCTATCTCCTCTATCTCCTTCCTGCTGAGGTCCTTGGTCTCTTCCTCCATCTGGTCAACGTGCTCTTCCCTAACGTAGAAGAAGAATTTGTTCCCGCATTCATCGCACCCCTCCATGAGATACGGGGCATCATCTGGGTGTATCTTCCCACACATCGTGCATTTGTTTGGCATTCATTACACCTTTTCACATGTAGAGCAGAAGCTCTTCAGGATTCTTCCTTATCTGCCTCACCGTCTTGGCAGGCCCTATTATAGTGAGGCCGCGCTTCTTGCCCGTTATCCTCTCTATTATCATGTTCTTAACGACATCTATGCCGCTCTCCTGCTTTCCTGTGGAAAGCTCGAGGGAGTTCATCTCTATACCTGAGAAGTCGTTGGATACCTTCTCCATGGTCTCCTTGATCAGCTTTGCCTCCTCGTCTGCCGAGAGCTTCGCATCTATGAGCACTATGGTGTTGTGCTTGAGCTCCTTCATGAACTTACCAAGGTTGTTCTCCTTGAACTTCTCGTAAGGAACGAACTTTATCTTCAGATTCATGTGCTTCTCCCCCCGCTTCTTCTTCATCATCTCAACTCTCAAACAGCATCCACAAGATGGTTGTAAAGCTCTTCCACGTTGAATCCGGTCTTGGCGCTTATCCCTATGGTCTTGTAGTTGGGGAATGCCTCCCTCACACGGCTTGCCTTGGATGACTTCAGGTCGACCTTGTTGGCCACGACGATGAACGGTATCTTCCTTGCGTCAAGGTTGCCGAGTATGGTTATGTTCACCTGGTCAAGCGGGTCCTTAGTTGAGTCCAGAACGACTAGAACCATGTCCACGTTGTCGAGCCACTTTATGGCTTCTATTACGCCCTTGGTGGCTTCCTTAGCCCTCTGCTTCGCTGCCTTCTTCTTCATGCCATGCTTTATGAAATCCTCGAAATCTATCTTGGTGGCTATGCCTGGCGTGTCCACGAGATTGAAGGTAAGCGACTTCCCATTGCTCTCTATCTTTACCTTCTCCTTGACCTGTATCTCCCTTGTCTCGTGGGGGACCACAGAGGCCTTGCCGATGTCCTCTCCCAGCCAGTCCGTGCATATCTTGTTGGCAAGGGTAGTCTTCCCGGAGTTCACGGGCCCATACAGGCCTATCTTTACGTCGCTCTTCTTCTTGAACATCTTGGATATCAGCGACTTCAGCCTTTTCCTGAGCTTGACCAGAACCATTTGAACCCCAATCCGGTTTTTTTCGTTAATTCTTGGAAAAAGGATATTTAAGCGTTAGCGGCTACACTTTCTCTACTATTACCCTGCCATCTTTCAGCACTATCCACTTCAGCTTGTCCTTGTCTCTCAGCTTCAGTTTGTCGAACACTTTGGATGGCACAGTAGTCCTTCTCCTGTATTTCCTTATGGTGACCGATGACTCGTCCATGCAGTCTATGTCCTTGAACTTGATTTCCATACTATTGGGTTGTATCGGTGATATAAAAACAACACAATCACAAAACCACCTCAAAACAGTGGTTATATTGGATAAATACCAATATGATACCAATACCTTTAAATACGAGTTACTACAATTGTAGTACATGGAAATTCTGATAGGCATGCTCGTGCTGGCGGGTGTGATGGCATTCATCATGGAGTGCGTTGATGCATCGTTGGGCATGGGGTACGGCACCGTGCTCTCCCCGGTTCTCATAATAATGGGCTTCAGCCCACTTCTCGTCGTGCCGTCCATACTGCTGTCCCAGGCGGCCGGGGGATTCACAGCTTCGCTGTTCCACCACAAGTTCAAGAACGTAGAGTTCTGCAGGAGGTCGAAGGATTCGCTGATAGTTTACATAATAACACTGTCGGGAGTCGCTGCGACAGTGATCGCGGCTCTCATAGCGGTGAGCATACCCAAGGTCTACCTGAACACGTACATAGGCCTGCTGGTCGCCATAATGGGCATAATACTGGCATCCAGTATTACCTTCAGGTTCACGTGGAAAAGGATGGTCGGGGTTGGCGTGATAAGCTCGTTCAACAAGGGGATGTCCGGTGGGGGCTTCGGTCCTGTTGTGACAGGGGGCCAGATGATAGCCGGCCAGAACCACAAGAACGCCATAGGTTGCACCACGGCCGCAGAGGCGCCCATATGCATAGCGGGCTTCTTGATATACCTGCTGTTCAACGGCATCGCCAACTGGTGGCTGCCCCTCGTGCTCTTTGCAGGCGCTGCCCTGGCGGCTCCTATTGGGGCATTCACCACCAGCAAGATGGAATCCGGAAGGTTCAAGAGGATATTGGGCCTGCTTATAATGGTGCTCGGCATATGGACGCTGTGGAAGACCTATATGTGACACCCAAAGCATATTTTGCAAAGCATGTTATTCCATACAGAAATCTTTAAAAGGTGGGGCCCGTGGGAAATCTTAAAAATCTTAGATCCAATCCTTAATCGCAGGTAAAATGAAAAAGCGCTCCAAGTACCTGGGCGAAAAAGCACTTGGGCGCTACACGCACTGCTTCCAGGACGCGTACAAGAAGGCGTACACTGGGACAATGGACTTCCTTGCGGAATACATATCCCCGATATCTCTGGCATGCATTCCGGTAGGGATGGCAATGGCACTCTCGGACTGCGATGGTATGCGCGAGGCGGGCTACATGCTCGTCGGCGCAGGCGTCGCTGAGGGAGTGGAGTGTATAAAGAAGCGCGGAGAGAAGAAGGAACGCAACAACCTTGCTCGAGAGGTGAAACGCCTCAGAGGCGAGATCAAGGAGATAAGGCAATTAGAGGAAGAGGAGATAGAATTGTTGTCAGATGAGCTAGAAGCAAAAGAGCACGCAGCCTGAAACAGTGCGGGGGCGACCCCGGTATTTGTTTAGGGTGGCCCATATATCCCGGAAATGCTTAAATATTCTGAAGGTTAGAATAAGACAAAGAGCGCGACCGTAGTCTAGTGGTAGGATCCAGACCACTTGGAAAACATGATTTCCAGAGATGATTGGGATAACGGGACAGTACGCTGATGCGTGCTGCCTGTCCAAGCCTTCCAAGCCTGTGACCCGGGTTCGAATCCCGGCGGTCGCATCCCTAGAAGTCGAAGCTTATGCCGTCCTCGTCCTCGAAGTCTTTGAACTCCTTCTTGACCTGCTTCTTCTTATGCTCTTCGCCTTCTGGTTGCTTCAGTGATGACGGCTTAGGGACGCTCTCAAGGGAAGGCCTTTCCACGGGCTCCGGCTCCGGACGAGGCTGCTCTGTGGGCTTCCCGGACGCCTTGGTTATGCCCTCTGCTATCTGGTCCATCGTCTTCTCGTCGAGCCTCTTGGAAGAGAGTATGCTCTCAAGGCCCGGCGGCGTCTCGGTAGAGAATCTCGGTATGACGTGGAAATGCACGTGAGCCACCACCTGCCCGGCTGCCTGGCCGTTGCTGTTGGCGACTGATATGCCCTGTGCGTTCACGCCCTTCATGACCATGGAAGCGAGTTTCTTTATCGATGCGAAGTAGTTCCCGGCCTCTCCATCCGGCATTTCCATAAGAGTCTCGTAATGCTTCTTTGGTATGACCAGCGTGTGTCCAGGGTTCCTCGGGTTTATGTCAAGGAACGCCAGCGTGTCGGCATCCTCGTACACCTTCTTTGCAGGTATCTCTCCCCTGGCTATCCTGCAGAACAAGCATTTGCTCTCGTCCACCATGATTATCTCTTGGTCCCCCTGTTATATAAATGTAGATGGGGCCACTGAGATATCCAGCTCCGCCGGATGCGCCTGTTGCGCACCAGCAGCGCGTTTGAACTCAGGTCGCAGGCTTTTCTGCGAATCCTTTCCGTTTTTTCCGCGGACGCTTTGAACTGATGCTGGCATTCGCCAATGAAACGAAAAGGGCTCTCCCAAAGCCTGAATGCTGCCAAGCTACACCATGGCCCCTTATTGCAATCGCTCTATTATGATAATGTGAAGGTTTTTATAAAACCAGCTTATATTTCATAGATAGGCCTCGGTAGCTCAGCTGGTAGAGCGACCGCTTCGTACGAAACGGCTGCCTCGCTCGCGCGAGGGAGACCGCCCTGAAAAGCGGTAGGTCGGGGGTTCGAAACCCTCCCGGGGCTCTTTTTTCTGGAAAACTTTAAATATAAGAACACATATCATTTAGATATATCGAATCGACATACTATTGGAGGCACACGGGCGACATGGCAGCGATTGAGATAAAGAACCTGAGGAAGGAGTTCAACCATGGCTTAAAGGCAGTCGATGGTATAGACTTGGAGGTCAAGAAGGGCGAGATATTCGGCCTGCTCGGCCCTAATGGTGCGGGGAAGACCACGACCATAAGGATGCTCGCTACCATGACGATGCCCACGTCAGGGATAGCGAAAGTGTGCGGGATAGATGTGATGTCGGACCCGGATTCTGTGAGGAGATGCATAGGCATAGTGTTCCAGGACCCTGCGCTGGACGACCAGTTGACGGGGAGAGAGAACCTGGACTTCCATGCCAGGATGTATGGCATACCCAGGGGTGAAAGGGAGAAGAGGATAGACGACGTCCTGGAGCTCGTGGAGTTGAAGGAAAGGGCGGACGACCTCGCGGAGAAGTATTCCGGAGGCATGAAGCGCAGGCTAGAGATAGCTAGGGGGCTCATACACAGGCCCAAGGTATTGTTCCTGGACGAACCCACGCTGGGGCTTGATGCGCAGACAAGAAGGGTGATATGGGAGCACATAAAGAAGCTCAACAAGAGGTACGGGATAACCATAATACTTACGACCCATTACATGGAGGAGGCCGACTCCCTGTGCGGCCGCGTGGCCATAGTGGACCACGGGAAGATACTGGCCGTTGACAAGCCTTCTAAGCTCAAGGAATCCCTGGGAGGCGACGTGATAACGCTGAAGGTGAACGACAGCAGGAAGACTGCGGACTTGGCAAGAGAGCTGAAAGGAGCCAACAGGATTAAGGTGCATGACGGCTCTGTATCGATATCCATGGCCAATGCAGGCAGCGCTATACCGGGGCTGCTTAGGAAGGCAGAGGGTTTGGGGATAAATGTGGAATCGGTCGATCTCCACAAGCCGACGCTTGAGGATGTTTTCATACACTACACGGGCAAGACTATCAGGGAGCACGAGGCGAGCTCCTCTGATATGGCAAAAAGGATAATGAGGGCGAGGATGAGGTGATGGCATGGGAACGGGAATGAACGCGATATACGTCATATGGCTCCGTGAGATGAAGAAGTATGTGAGGAACAAGAGCAGGCTTGTAGGCAACCTAATGATGCCCTTCCTGTTCCTTGCGTTCATGGGAACGGGATTCAACTCCATAATATCAACAGGACTTCCTGCAGGCGTGTCATACATGGATTTCCTGGCCCCGGGCATAGTAGCCATGGGCCTCCTGTTTTCTTCGATGTTCGCCGGAGTGTCAATATTATGGGACAGGCAGTTCGGATTCCTCAAGGAGATAATGGTAGCCCCTGTGAGCAGGACTTCGATCGTGATAGGAAGGATATTTGCAGGCATGACGAGCGGCATAATCCAGGCGTTTATAATACTCGGCATAAGCGTGCTGCTGGGAGTCAATATTACTAGCA
>QMZP01000003.1 GCA_003663225.1 Candidatus Aenigmatarchaeota archaeon
GGTATAGCCAACATGGGAGAAGTTAAAGGTGTGCTTGCAAGACTTAAGCCAAATGTTGCGGTCGTTGCCACGGAATTTGGTGACATAGCGACCACTGTTGCCGAAGAATCCATGGGATTCCAGTCAGGTGAATATACCATAAGGAAGGCAAACGGAAAGACTGAGGTATTCCCCAGGCTGGGGCAGAGCCACGGTATTGTGGATGTAACCGAGACCGGTAATTCACTGAGGGAGAATGAGCTGGCAGTGGCTGAGCCTTTCATAATGGAAAGGATAACCCCCCAGTTCGTATCAAACGCTAGCACTTACAGGGCGCATGCGCCCGTAGTCGATGAGATGGTAAAGAGGATGGAGGCAAGGATTGACGAGCTGATGGAAGACAACCCTCAGATATTTAAAGACAAGCTACAAACAGAAGGGTTATTCGCCTCTGTGTAACCAATACGGTAGAAATATATCACTGATGCATAACAAAGCATTTATACTCCTGACATCAAAATATAAAAACCCGCGGGGAAGGCAGACAGATAGCTATGTTCAAGGTAACAGACCACGAAATGGTTCCGAAGCACGAAGTTTTGACACCACAGGAAAGGAAGGAAGTGCTGGAGACCCTTGGGGTCGAGAAGGAGCAGCTACCTGTCATAAAGGAGACGGATCCTGTTATAAAGGAAATTGGAGCCAAGCGCGGGGACGTCCTGAGGATAATAAGGAAATCCCAGACTGCAGGCCATTCGGTGTACTACAGGCGTGTGGTCGAGGGATAATGTTAACACAGGCCGCTAAAATGGCCTGCCCCTTTGCATCCGTTGGATCAGGAGGCACGGAGGAAACAGTATATGGCTTTCGCAACGATACTGAAGTTGTTTGAAAAGGAGAAGGGCTGGATAGACTTCCAGATAGAATCTTTCAACAAGTTTGTTAGCCAAGGCATCCAGGGAATAATAGATGAGATAGGCTCGCTGCAGCTGAACCCTGAAGCAGGCAACCTTGAGCTTAGGTTCGGGAAGATACAGATAGGTCGGCCCACAGTGAAGGAAGCTGACGGTTCCACCAGGCAGATATTTCCCAACGAGGCGAGGATAAGGAACCTTACCTATTCTGCGCCCATGTTCATGACAGTGACACCTGTAGTGAACGAGATACAGCAGAGGTCCGAGAAGGTGCACATAGGCGACATGCCCATAATGGTAAAGTCATCACTCTGTTCCACCAACGGACTGACTGCCGAGGAGTTGACAGAGAGCGGCGAGGACCCGGACGACCCCGGAGGATACTTCATAATAAACGGGACCGAGAGGGTTGTAGTGCTCATAGAGGAGATAGCGTCCAACAAGCCCATATTCGAGAAGACAAAGGGCGACATAACGGTCAGGATAAACTCAGAGAAGTCGGGCTTCAAGCAGAGGCACATAGTGGAAAGGAAGCCGGACGGCGAGATAACGATATCATTCGCCAACATAAGGAAGCTTTCGATGCTCACCCTTCTGAGGGCGCTCGGCCTGGAGACGGACAAGCAGATATGCGACGAGATATCCGACGACCCGAGGCTGCTAAACGAGCTTTACGTGAACCTTTACCATGAGGAAGCGAGCACGTCACAAGAAGCGATAGAGCAGATAGGGAAGAAACTCAGGGTGGCCGAGGACTACAGGGAGGAGCGGGTGAACCAGATACTTGACAGGTACCTGCTGCCGCATGTGGGCCAGGAGACTGAGAACAGGATAGAGAAGGCAGAGGTGCTGGCAAAGATAGTGAAGAAGGTCATATCCCTCTCGCTGGGGATGATACCCAAGGATGACATAGACCATTATTCCAACAAGAGGCTTCTCATGTCAGGTGAGCTCATAGGGCAACTCTTCAGGAGCATACTGCTCGGAAGGTGGGGGCTGCTGGCCAAGATGACCTACAACTACCAGAAGCTCGTCAAGAGGGGCAAGAAGCCGTCGATACAGGGCATAATAGAGGCGGATGCCATGACAAAGCAGATACTTTCAAGCCTTGCCACAGGCAACTGGATAGGCGGGAGGACAGGGGTTTCACAGAGGCTCGACAGGAGCTCTTATGTTAAGACCATATCACACCTTAGGTCTGTCATATCCCCGCTTACATCGACACAGGAGCACTTCAGGGCAAGGCAGGTCCACCCCACTGAATGGGGAAGGCTCGACCCGGCGGAGACGCCTGAAGGCTCTTCAATAGGCCTGAGGAAGCACCTGGCGCTGATGACAGAGATAACGCCCGGTATGATGAGGGGAGAGGAGGAAAGGATAGCGAAGACGCTTTCCTCGTAAGTGATAATTATGGCAGCAAGCGGAACGGCAAAGGAACATGAGCAGGCGGATGTCTACTTCAACGGAAGGTTCATAACACAGACCAAGACGCCCGCCAGCTTCGTTGACGACATAAGGAAGAAGAGAAGGAACGGTCTCATACCCAGCCAGATGAACGTCGCATACTATCCCGAGTACAAAGAGGTCAGGATAACCACCGAGCCTGGCAGGGTTAGGAGGCCGCTGGTCATAGTGGAAAACGGCAAACACAAGCTGACAAGTGACATAATCAAGAAGCTGGATAAGGGAGAAATAAACCTCGAGTACCTGATAGAGCATGGCATAATAGAGTATCTTGATGCGGAAGAAGAGGAGAACTCCTACATATCGATAGACGAAGAGCACCTCACCAGCGACCATACACACATGGAGATAGACCCCATGATAATCATGGGAACTTCGGCCGTCCTCATACCATATCCCGAATACAACAGGGGCGACCGTATAAACTACGGAGCCAAGATGGTGGGGCAGGCCATAAGTATAATGTCCACCAACTTCCCCGTGAGGATGGACACCAAGTTCAATGTGATGGCATACCCGCAGGCGCCGCTCGTAAGGACCAACATGAGCGGCGTACTCGATAAGTACCCGGAAGGTCACAACGTCGTGCTGGCGATAATGGTGCATGAGGGATACAACCTCAACGATGCTGTGATAATGAACAAGTCCTCGATAGAGAGGGGATTGTTCAGATCATTCTATTTCAGGACTTACGAGACCATAAAGAAAAGGTACTGGGGCGGCCAGGAGGACGAGATAAAGATACCTGATCCCGGCATAAAGGGCCACAGGGGGGAGGCGGCATACAAAAACCTGTCAGAGGACGGCATAATCAGCCCCGAGATACCGGTCCATTCCGATTCCGTGCTCGTGGGCAAGGTTTCACCGCTCAGGTTCCTTTCGGCCGAGGAATTTACGTCCGACATAGAGAACAAGCGTGAGGCATCGGTCGTGGTCAGGCACGGCGAGGAGGGGTTGGTGGACGACGTCATAATAAGCGAGACCACGAACGCTAACCAGTTGTTCAAGGTAAGGATAAGGAACCAGAGGATTCCTGAGCTCGGCGACAAGTACGCAGCCAGGCACGGCCAGAAGGGCGTTGTAGGGCTGCTCGTGCCACAGGAAGACATGCCGTTCACATCCAACGGAGTGGTCCCTGACGTCATATTCAACCCACACGCAATACCGTCCAGGATGACGGTGGGTCACCTGCTTGAGATACTCGCGGGCAAGATGGGCGCATACTACGGCGAACGGCCTGACGGTTCGGCCTTCAACCACATAACAGAGGACGAGATAAGGGACAGGCTCACCAAGATGGGATTCAGGGACGACGGCAAGGAGGTTCTGTACAACGGCAAAACCGGAGAGATGTATGAGGTCATGATATTCACGGGCATGACGTATTACATGAAGCTCGACCACATGGTGGCTGACAAGATACATGCCAGGTCAAGGGGACCGGTTACTCTGCTGACCAAGCAGCCCACTGAAGGGCGCGCCAAGCGTGGCGGCCTCAGGGTAGGAGAGATGGAGCAGCAGTGCCTGGTAGGGCACGGCGCTGTCCTGACGCTGAAGGAGAGGTTCGACTCGGACAAGGCGACGATACCGATATGCAAGAAATGCGGACTGATAGGCATACATGATGTAATAAAGAACAGGGTGTACTGCCCGATATGCAAGAACAGCGAGATAGCATGGGTGGACACGGGATACGCATTCAAGCTCACGCTCGACGAGCTCAAGGCGATGTGCGTGTACCCCAAGGTTGGCGTGGAGGAGATGTAGATGGTGACGACTAACAGAATAAGCGAAATGGGATTCAGCCTGCTTTCGCCTGAGGTCATAAAGAACCTGGCGAGGGTAAGGGTAGTTGTGTCAGACCTTTATGACGCAGACGGCTATCCTGTCGAAGGCGGCGTCATGGACCCGAGGCTTGGTGTCATAGACCCCGGATTGCACTGCAGGACGTGCGGCGGCGGCATAGGCGACTGCCCGGGTCACTTCGGATACCTGGAGCTGGCAAAGCCGATAATCAACGTGTTATACACCAAGACCATATACCAGATACTCAAGCTCACGTGCAGGAAGTGCAACAGGCTGATGATAGAGGACAAGAAGGAAGAGATACTAACAAAGACCCAGCTCACTGCGCCCAGTAAGTGCCCGCATTGCAAGGCACAGCAGAAGAAGATAACGCTTTCCAAGCCTTACACATTCTATGAGGACAAGACAGAGCTGACCGCAGCCGATGTCAGGGAGAGGTTCGAGAAGATACCCAACCGCGACCTGAAGAGGGTAGGGTTCAACGGCGGGAGGCCCGAATGGCTGATACTCACGCTGTTCCCGGTGCCGCCGGTGACCATGAGGCCTTCCATAACGCTCGAGGGCGGCGAGAGGTCAGAGGACGACCTCACCCACAAGCTCGTGGACATAGTCAGGATAAACCAGAGCCTGAAGGAGAACATGGATATAGGCGCTCCTGAGTTCATACTCAACGACCTGTGGGAGCTTGTCCAGTATCACATCTCGACATACTTCGACAACGAGCTTACAGGCGTCCCGCTTGCAAGGCATAGGTCAGGAAGGGCGCTCAAGGGCATAATCCAGAGGCTCAAGGCCAAGGAAGGCAGGATAAGGGGCAACCTGCTTGGCAAGAGGGTGAACTTCTCTGCAAGGACGGTCATATCGCCCGATCCGAAGATATCCATAAACGAGGTGGGCGTACCGCAGGAGATAGCGAGCGAGCTCACGGTTCCAGTCTACGTGACTGACATGAACACATCATACGTCAAGCAGCTTTTCAAGGACGACAAGATAAACTACGTTATAAGGCCGGACGGGAGGAGGATAAAGGTCACAAAGGAGAACAAGAGCGAGCTAACGACCAACATTGGGATTGACTGGGTCGTTGACAGGCAGCTAAAGGACGGCGATATAGTGCTGTTCAACAGGCAGCCCTCCCTTCACAGGGTCTCCATGATGGCGCACAGGGTCAGGATAATGCCTTACAGGACGCTCAGGCTCAACCCGTCCGTATGCATACCGTACAACGCGGACTTCGACGGTGACGAGATGAACATCCACGTTCCGCAGAACGAAGAGGCCAGGACAGAGGCGTCATTCCTCATGGAAGTCCAGAGGAACATCATATCGCCCAAGTTCGGCGGCCCGATAATAGGGCTTGACCTGGACCAGATATCGGGCGTGTATCTCCTTACCAAGGAGAACGTTAAGTTCAACAGGCAGCAGGCATGCCAGCTGTTCTCAGAGGCGGGCATAGACATGGAGCTCCCGGACAAGGAAGAGTTCACGGGCAAGGAGCTGTTCTCATTGCTGCTTCCCGACAAGCTCAACATAGAGTACAAGGCCAACGCGTGCATGAACTGCGATGTCTGCAAGAAGCACGATTGCCCCAACGACGGCTGGGTATCCATAAAGAACGGGCAGATAGAGACCGGCGTCATAGACAAGAAGGGCGTGGGCGCAGAGAAGGGAAGGCTTCTCAACAAGCTCAGCAGGCTGCTCGAGGATGAGGACCTCAGGGACTTCATAGACTATGCCGGAAGGCTCGGTGTGGCCTACCTCATGAGAAGGGGATTCTCGCTCGGCACCGCTGACCTTGACATAAAGAAGGACATATGGAATGATATAAGGAGCAAGATTGACGGGGCACACGAGGAGGCGAGCAACCTGATCAAGAAGTACAAGACCAAGGAGCTCAGGATACTACCAGGCATGACGGCCAAGGAGTCCCTTGAAGCGCAGATAATGAACGTGCTGGCATCCGGTGTGAGCGGAGTCAGCGACATAATAAAGGATACCATGGAGCCGAACGACATAATACATATGTTCACATCCGGGGCTAAAGGCAACATAATCAACACTACCCAGATGGCTGCTGTCGTGGGACAGGAGACGATACTCGGTAAGAGGATAAAGAGGGGGTATCTCACGAGGACGCTTCCCCACATAAAGCCGAGGGATTTGTCACCGGGTGCGCATGGCTTTGTGTCACGCGGCTTCAAGCAGGGCTTGACGCCGTTCGAGCTGTTTTGGAACATAATGAACGGCCGTGAGGGCCTTATGGACAAATCGCTCAGGACGAGAAAGTCGGGGTACATGCAGAGGCGTCTCGTGAACGCGCTCCAGGACCTGAAGGTTCATCAGGATGGCTCCGTCAGGAACTCCATCGGAGAGATAGTGCAGTTTATGGCAGGCGAGGACGGCATAGACCCGTCCAAGTCGGACTGGGGCAAGCTCAACTGGAAGGAGGGTATGAGATAGCATGTTCATGAAACTTCCACCGAACATAGACGAAGAGCTCAAGCTCTACTTCGAGAAGAACAAGATAGCCAAGGACAAGCAGGACGCCATAAGGGCCAAGGTCCTTGACCTCTATAGGAGCACGACTTATGACCCCGAGGAGCCCATAGGCATAGTGGCTGCGCAGTCGCTTTCAGAGCCTGCGACGCAGATGACCATGCGTACATACCACTTCGCAGGAACAGCAGGCATACAGGTAACGCTGGGGCTCCCGAGGATGCTCGAGATATTCGATGCCAGGAAGGAACCGAGGACCCCCACGATGAACGTCTACCTTAAGCCCGGTTTCAACATAGATCAGGTAAAAGAGGCAGCTGAGAAGATAAAGGAAGTCAAGCTAAAGGATGTGGTGTTGTCAACCACACTCGACCTCACCGACATGTGGATAAAGTGTAAGATAGACATGGACAAGGTAAGGAAGCTCGGCATAGATCCGGTGAAGGTGGCCAAAGCCATAAAGATCAAGAACACAAGGTCGGAGTTCGAGGGCGACACACTCACCGTGACTGCCAAGAAATCAGATGTCAGCAACCTCAGGAAACTAAAGTACACGATAATGGAGACCCACCTGAGCGGCATAAAGGGCATAACCCAGGTGGTAGTCACGAAGGAAGGTGACGAGTGGATGATAAACACGCTCGGCTCGAACCTGAAGAAGGTATATGCGGTCGATGGTGTTGACCCTTCGAGGACCACGAGCAACAACATATTCGAGGTGCTTGATGTGCTGGGTGTGGAAGCCGCCAGAGAGGCCATAGTGAAGCAGGCGCAGTACACCATGGAAGAGCAGGGACTTGGCATAGATGTCAGGTACATAATGCTGCTCGCTGACCTCATGACGCTTTCAGGAGGAATAAAGGCCATAGGAAGGTACGGGATATCCGGCCAGAAGTCATCTGTGCTGGTCCGTGCATCATTCGAGGAAACGAAGAAGCACTTCACGGGCGCCGCGATAAGGGGAGAGAGCGACCCGCTTCTTGGGACCGTTGAGAACATAATAATGAACCAGGTTGCCCCGATAGGCACCGGGGCCTTCGATCTTGTGGGCAAGATACCGGGCAGCGACAAGAAGCCTGCTAAGAAGGCCAAGAAAAAGTCCAAGTGAGCCTTTTTATATTTAAAAACATTGAATCTACAAATAAGTCAAACCAGGCGAGTGATACTCATGTCGGAAAAGACGGTGGACATCCCTGAAGGGATAGAGGTGAAGCAGGAAGGCAACGTCCTGACAGTCAAAGGACCGAAAGGCGAGCTTACCAGGGACTTCTCCCATCCCAAGATAGTTACAGAAGCCAAAGAGAAGAAGGTGACTTTCAGGGGCGATGATGAGAAGAGGAAGACGTATGCCCTGCTCGGTACGTTCGCATCCCATGTCAGGAACATGGTCACCGGCGTGACCAAGGGGTGGGAAGCCAGAATAAAGGCGGTGTATTCCCATTTTCCCGTCAAGGTCGCGGTCCAGGGCGACACTGTGGCCATACAGAACTTCCTCGGTGAGAGGAGCACGAGGGAAGCCAAGATAGTCGGCGACACCGTAGTCAACGCCAAGAAGGATGATATAATCATAACAGGCACCAGCAAGGAGGACGTTGGGCAGACTGCTGCCAACATAGAGCTGATAGCCAAGGTGAAAGGTTTCGACAGGAGGATATTCCAGGACGGCTTCTACGTGACGCAGAAATGCCAGCCCGCAGGTGAATGAACATGACGCTAAAAAGGTTGCTCAACATACGCAAGAAGGCGAAGAGGAAGAAGCCTAGCTTCAGCAGGCAGGAAGCAGGCAGGAAGAACCTCAAGGATTCCTGGAGAAGGCCCAAGGGCAGGCATTCCAAGCTGAGGCAGAGGGAGAAGGCGAGGGGAAGCCTTCCGGACCCCGGTTACGGCTCGCCGAGGGCTGTCCGCGGGCTTACGCGCTCCGGGAAGAGGGAAGTCAGGGTATCCAACCCGGGCCAGCTGGGCAGCATAGACCCCGAGAAGGATGCGGTCATTATATCAAGTTCTGTCGGCAGGCTGAAAAGGGAGAAGATACTGGAAGCCGCCAAGAAGTCCAATATAACCGTGGTCAACGCATAATGACACGTTTCTGCGATTAACTATATAAAGACAACATAATAGATAATTAATTGATTCTCGGTGATTTTATGGAAGACAACAGATGCCCGCTTTGCGGCGTGAAGGGAAGGGTATGGCACAAGAAGCCCGCTGTATTCAAGTGCCCAAACTGCTTCTCGGTGTATTCTGAGTTCGGAATGGTGATCGAGACAGGAAAGGAATTACAAGAAGGATGGAGCTAATCGCCGAATATCTCTTTTCCAATGACTTGAACAGATGACTGTCACCATTCTTCCTGTTGGCAGCGTAATATATGCCTATCGCGACAGAAGCCACTGTGACGGCCACGACGCTTATCCAGAAGAACACGTCAAGCTCTTTCTCGCCAGTGCATTCCCCTGCGAAGCATCCGCTTCCGCATTCAGTCACATTGTCCCAGCGCGTCCTGTCATTGCTGCATATCTGGACAATGTTGCCCTGGCATCTCTTCTTCCCGGCATCGCATATTATGGGCGGCCCCGGGTTGCATGAGCCCCAACTGCACCCGTGCTCGCATTCCACTGAATCGTTCCACTCGTTACCTGAGCACTCCTGCAGCCAGTCGCCGTTGCACCTGGTCTCGGCGTCCACGCAGACAACCACCTTGAAGACTGAGGTTACGGAGTCGGATGCTCCCTGGTCAGACGACACTATCATGCTGACATTATATATGCCTACGGGGCTGCTCCCTGACCCGAGCGTCACAGTGAAGTTGGCAGCGCCGCCTGTTGCTATGCTTATGTTGCTCGGTATCACCGACACGTAGCACCCCGTGCAGTTCATGCTTACGTTCAGGCTGACGCCTGTCAGCGCGTTGTCCCCGCTATTCACGACCTTAACTATGAAACTGTTGCTGCCTCCTGCCTTGGCCTGTGATGATGAGGGATAGCTTGATATGGAGACGCTGCCTCCTGTGGAGGCGCTTCCTATAGTAGTCCCTCCTGTCGTTCCTGCCGTCCCGCTGGTATCCCCGTTATTGTTGTTTTGGCACGCACCGCAGTCGCCCGGGCATGTCCCGCACGTCTCGCCCCCGTTGCACGTCCCGTCCCCACAGTACACGTTCTGCGACACGGAGAACGCAGAGAAACGGGAGGTGCTTATGCTCGTCACGTTGGTTTCCAGATAGAACGTGGCGTTCCCTGTCACGTTCTCCCATGATGACGCGCATGCCCGCGCGGATATGTTCCATGAATGGCAGGCATAAGCGCCCAGGTTGAGCCTGTTTGCATCACCGGACACGTTGAAGCTCATGTTGAGCACAGCCATGGAGAATGGAAGGGTGGTGTTGATGGCCACGGTCGCGACAAACCTGCTGACTGATGACGGCAAGATGTCTACAGTCACGTCCCTGTCCAGTATTATGCTCTTGGTGCCGTTGGTTATGTTGGTGTTCCTCATGGACACGTTCAGCCCGCTCTCCTCCAACACGACATCCCACAGACCCTCAGGTATCCTGCTTTCCATGCCGCTGACGTTCACACCGCTCGCGTTCCTGATAGTATTCGTCCCGTTATAGAGTATCCTTATCCTTGTCACGTTCTCACTGCTGCCGTTGTAACCGCTCAGGCTTATCGTGAGGTTCACTGGCTTGCTTATGGTGAACGTGCCAGCTGCCTGGGTTGCGATGTTACCTCCTGTGTCATTCGCCCACACGTGTACGATGTACGACCCGAGGCTCAGGTTCGTAGTATAATTCGCTGTAAAGAGGCTGCTCACGTTTCCCATAGGACCGCTAGCGAGCGACACGGCGGTGTTGTTCGATGCCGTGATATTGTAGAGCACTGTATCAAGATGCATATCAGTGACTGTCGCCCGTATGCTCACGTTCTCCCCCTTCAGGACCCTCGTATACGACGTAATGGTGGCGTTGGAGATGCTCGGGCCCGCCGTGTCGTTTACGATCACGAGCCTTGCCTTGCTATTGCCCGTGTAATTGGTGTTGGAAAGGAATGATGCCGTTATGTTGTAATGCCCGGGCGTGCTGAATACGCGTGTGAACCCGAGCCGGCTGCCTATCGTGCTGGTCTCTGCCGAGCCGTTTATTCTTATGGTTATGTTTCCGCTGGCGTTGGAATATGTTGTGATGTTTATCACTGCGCTCTGGTTGATTGATATGTTGGCGTCGCTGCCGTTGACCAGCAGTGCCAGGCCCGGCGATGCCCTTGATATGGTGAAGTTTACCCTTGCTGAAGAGTTCCTGTTGCCAATCGTGTCGTTTGCCCAGGAGAGCCAGTAGAAGCTACCCGCCGGCAGGGTCGCGTTGAGCCTGTATGATCCGTTACCCGCGTTTCTCATGGTGTAGTTGGCCGGGCTTCCTGACCAGTTGCCTTCCAGCAGCACGCTTTCCAGTCTCGCATCAGTCCACGTCACATTGAAGAATGTCCTGTTGCCCGGGGAGTATGTAGATGACTGCCCGGTTGTCATGTTCCACCAGTATGGCGGGGTGCTGTCTACTGTGAAGTATACGGTAGTCACGTTGATGTTCCCGTATGTGTCGTTCGTCCAGAACGTGACATTGTTGGTCCCCTCTATGGCAGCTTCTGTGTCGTTGTACCAGTAACCCCCCTTGTTAACCAACGTGGCATTGGCTGCGCCGTTCAGGGAGAAGATGGCTTCAGACAGCGCCCTTTCTGATGTCACGTTGAATGTTATGCTGCCGTTTTTGTATGTCCTGTTCCCGGGGGATATTATGGTGAGAGACAGCGAGCTGATGAGGGAGGCCACTGCTGCGTAAGCATCAATCCTCGCGAAGTTCAGTCCTGTTTCTGGGTCATATATGGGGGTACCTGTCGAATTGAGCCTTGACCATATGAAATCCCTTGAAGGATAATGCCCGTTCATCTGCCTGTATAATGACGCGAAGAGGGTGACAGCCGCTGCCACGTGCGGGGTGGACATTGAAGTCCCGCTCAACTGAAGATATCTGGTGCTATCGCAGTGCTTATAAGTCGGGTTTCCTGTGCACGAGCCCTCCGGCGGGACGGTTGAGTTTATGGCCACGCCCGGGCCGGTCAGTATGTCTGGGAACCCGGATGCCCTGTTGGGGAAGTCGGTTGCTGGGAAGCTGTCTGACTTGTCCGTCGCAGTCACCCTTACGGCGTTCTCTATGCATGCCGGCGCGGATATGGCGTCGTATTCGTAATCGTTGCCCGTTGCTATGAGGACCGTTATGTTGTTGTCCGTTGCCGCATCTATCCTGGTGGCGGTCGAAGCGAAATCAGAGTCACAATAGCTGTTGTAGCAGTATTGTGGGTAGTCATCGCAATCAAATCCAAGGCTCATGCTTATGGCGGTTATGTTGTACGTGTCTGCGTTGTTCACGCACCATTCTATGCCGGCGTCTATGTCTGACATCGACCCCGAGCCGTCCTGGTCGAGTGCCTTTATTGCTATCAGGTTAGCTCCCGGGGAAACGCCGACAACGCTGCCGTTAGCAGCTATTATGCCGGCAACATGGCTACCGTGCCCGTTGTCATCCACAGGGTCGCTGTCATCGTTGACATAATCATAACCATCCAGAATCTTGCATCCCGCTCCTATGCAGCCTCCCAGGTCAGGATGGTTGTAATAGACGCCGCTGTCTATGATGCATACGCTGGTCAGTGTGCCTGTCGTGTTCAATCCATTGTAGACTATATCCCATGTGCTGTTGGCCCTTATCAGAGGGACGCTGTCTTCAAGGAACGCATGCACCTTCCTGTCCGGCACTATGCTCATTACGTTGGGATATGATGATAATGATTCTATCAATTCAGGAGTCACGTTGGCAGCGATGCCGGGAACCAGGTCATACTTCCTTTTGACCTTGCCACCGGCCGATTCTATCACGCTCCCCACGGAATCCACGGCCCTGACGCGCTGTCCCAGGAGCCCCATCAGGCCGGGTGCTGCTGTGGTATTATCCTTGAACGTTATTATCACGGGTATGCCTTCGCCCGTCCCTGCCACGGCCATCCTTGCGGCAAGGTCCCCTGTTATGGTTCCCCATCTCGCATCGGTCCCGATTGCAGTGAATGCGACCACGGCTACGGATAGCGCAACCAGCAGAGCAAAACCAGCCTTTACCCCCATACAATAATATTGCCGCGCAAATTTAAAGAGGTTAGAGCTTGTGCATGAACCGGTCCAGGTCGACCTTGTGGCCCCGGACCTCAACGCCTTCCTTCCTTAGGAGCCTCTCTTTCCTTTCTATGCCCGGTGCTCCGCTGCCCTGGTAGCCGCCTATCCTGCCGTCCGACATCACCACGCGATGACATGGCGTTGTAAAAGGCACAACGTTGGCGCGAATATTATATTCGCCTTTGGCGAATGCTCGTAACCGAAGGTTACGATTGCCGCCAGCATCAACTCCCCTTGCTGGACACGGGTTCCTTTTCAGGGCCTGTCCGACAGCCCTGTAACATCTTGTTCCCAGCCTGTCCGCTATGGCCTTGTATGTGGTGACCCTGCCTTCGGGTATCCTTCTGGTAATCTTCCATACGGATTCGCGGAAATCAGTCATCATCAATTCTTGTTGTCACGACGGGCTTGTCGTCCACTATTATAGTGTGCTCTGCCTGGGCTATGGGCTTGCCTTCCACTTCCCTTAGCACGGGATATGATTCTATGGCGTCCGCGGCATCCAGCTGCCTCAGGGCCATGCCTACCTTGACCGGAGAGAAGTCCCTGTACAGCCACCGCTTCGCGAACGGACACTCCTTGTACTGGTCCCGCGCTGCTTGCAGTATGCGCCTGGCTTCCATCAGCCTGACTGGCCTGTCCATCACATACCTGTATATCTCCGCGCTGCCGCCCGCTTCCTTGACAAAACCGTTCGTCTTGCACGTGAAAGGCTCCAGCGCTATCACGTCGCCCTTCTGGAAGGCGTGCTTTGAGTCGTTCTTGACGTTGGGTATGCCTGGGGCCCCGTGGAACACGTACTTGTCCAGCGTGTGGCCTGTGAGGTTCACTATGAGACCGACGCCGTTTGATTCGGCTGAGCCCTGTATTGTGCTGCCTATCTCTGATACCGTCACACCGGGCTTTATGACCTTTATGGCGTCAGCCAGTATGTTGTTGACCGCGTCCACCAGCGGGTTCTTCTCAGAGCAATACGTGAAGGCCATGTCTCCTATATATCCGTCTATATGAACACCTATGTCCACTTTGACTAAGTCCCCCTCACATATCTCGGTGGTGTCGCCTGCTGGCGGGGTGTAATGTGCAGCGTTCTCATTCATTGATATGTTCACGGGAAACGCGGGCCGCCCGCCCTTCTCACTTATCAAATTGTCTACCATGTTAGCGAGGTCTATCAGCTTCATGCCCACGCCTATCGAGCTTTCCACCTTCTTCCTGACCTCTGCGCATATCCTTCCTGCCTTCAGGTATTTGTCCATTACTTCCTTTTCCATGCCCATAGTTTCACAGCAAGTCTTATATTTGTATCAGCTTTATTATCCGTTCGACAAATAATAATTGCAATGTTGGGGGAAATTCTTCTCCGCTGTTGACTCTATGAGGTGCCAGAATGGCAGCAAAGAAGAAAAAAGAAGCAATGTTGAATGAAGCTATGCATAGCCTCTTCTTGTTGGTTTTTATTTTTCATTTTTTTGGTGTGGGATAAACTTATTATAGTGCTCAACCAAATAGAATACATCTTATAATTGATATAAGGGGGGAATTCAATGGCTCTTTTGAGGAGAAAGGCAAAGGCGACAAAGAAGAAGGCTTCTACGAAGAGGAAGACTGCTGCCAAGAGGAAAAAAACCGCTAAGAGGAAGCCGACCAAGAAGAAGGCAACGGCCAAGAGGAAAAAAACCGCTAAGAGGAAGCCCGCTGCCAAAAGAAAGACCGCGAAGAGAAAAAAGTGATAGCTACTTTCTTTCCGTTTTCTTTATTATGCTTGTCTTAAAGATGTGGGGTTTGTAAGGCTTCAGCCTTACAACCTCACAACTTATGTTTCTTTTCTTCAATTCTTTCCCGAGTGACTTCGTGAAAGCATCCTGGTCATATCCCAGGCATATAACATCCGGATTGACGTCCTCTATTATGCTGTACTTGTCCCCTTCTTTCCCCAGCACAGCGTCATCGACGAGACCACTGCTCTTCACGTCTTTGAGCCTCTGTTCCTCTGTCCTTTCCGATGGATATCCCTTGACCCTCTTGACGGTAGAGTCCCGGGCCACAACAGCGAGCAGCCTGTCCCCGTGCTCCCCAGCCTGCCTCAAGAAGCTCCTGTGTCCGTCGTGGAACATGTCGAATGTCCCGAATACCATAACGATTTTCATGCTCACAATCTATTTTAACCGTGCCGCGAATAAAAAGAATCATGAAATACCGCCGCGACCTTCTGGCAGAGATGAAGGTGAAGGACATAATAGACAAGCTTGGCATGGATTACGTGGATGCATCCAGGGTGATATGCATGCGCAGCGTGGGCACCACAACCAAGAGAACGCTCGCCAGGATACATGCGGTGCCCAAGATAATGCAGAAGGCCCTTGGCATAAGGCCGCATTACATTATAGAGATACTAAACGAGAACTTCGACAAGCTGAGCCCCGAGGACAAAACCAGGACAATAATACATGAGCTGATGCACATACCAAGGACGTTCGGCGGCGGCTTTCGGCAGCACGGAACGCACGTGACCAGGAAGAGCGTGGAGCAGACCTACAGAAGATATGTCCAGGCTTCCCGGGGCATCATATGAGCCCGAACACTACTGCGAATATCATGTTCACCATTCCTGCTATTGCTCCGGCCCCATAAACCCACTGCACCCTGACAGGTCTTGGCACTGCGTGATAATCCTGCATCCTGTCTATGAACGACTCTATCTTTATTGCTGTCTGCAGACCCTTCGGGAGCATGAAAGCGACTGGCCTTGCAACCCTTATCAGCGCTATCTCCAGGAGCAGTATGTCAGCTACCGCGAGAAGCATGGGATACAGCAGTATGCCAAGCACATGGCTCACCCATGCAAATACGAGCAGGTTGGTGCCGCCAGCCAGCGCAACGAGCGTGACGGGTATACGCGGAAGGAACGCACCTATGTAGCCCCACACAGCTACAGCGAATCGCTTGTATATGAAGTATGTTATTATGAAAGAGAATATCGCTGAGAACATTATCACTGTCATTTCAAGCAGCATGTTTTCGACTACCATACAATCATTTTTTATTTGAGCTCGCTAATAAACTGACATGGAAAATGCGCTATACTTGAACGATTCCTATCTCAGAGAGTGGGAAACCGTTGTGAAAGGGGCCGACAGGAAGGACGAGAACGCGCAGTTCATAGTGCTTGAGCAGACCGCA
>QMZP01000004.1 GCA_003663225.1 Candidatus Aenigmatarchaeota archaeon
ATATTATACCGAACCTCAGAAGGAGCATTCTCAATTTTTCAATAACATCCTTTGAATTCATCGTTATTCCTATAATTTTCGCGCTTCTGTCCACCCAACCTTCGGCGTCGTACAGCCCTCTCATGAAACGGGATAGTGTCTTGTTATCAAATCTGCATACGTCATCGGTTATCCTCCTTTCCGGGCTTATGATACCTCCAAAATCATGCTTCACCATATCCAAAAGCGCTTTGCTGTAGAGCTTGATTTCATAATAGCCCTTGCCTCTTCTCTTCATAATGCCGCTGTTAATGCCCAATTTTTCTGCAATGCCTGAATAATGTTTTGCCAGCTCCTCATCGGATTCGGATATGTTTATTCGGTTCTTGTCCCTGCTGCCGTCACCAAGTATATATCCAAGCAGTTGCGCTAACCCGGAATCAATGGAAGACTTGCCTTCAAACCCGACGTTTTTAACGCTTATAAGCATGTCACCGGCCCTCAGATCCCGTGCCGGTTTCTCTTTGAGCCCTTCATCACCCACGGTGAAAAGTACATGTTCGGGGGTCACACACAGCCTCATGGTGGGAGCGATTGTTTTTATCTCAATGGATTTATCTGAGTTTCTCTTGAAGAAGTGATTGTGCTTGCCTGGAACCGTCTTAAATTCCTTCAAATCGAGGCACATTAACCGATTCTCCCCCACGTCCCTTATTCTACGGATGCTGCCATCCTCAAGCTGGACGAGGGAGTCCCCATGCACACACCATCCACCCTTCTTGGTCTTGCCTGGCACTATGGACTCCATGTGCTTCAGGCTTTCTATCTTCTTGCCCGACAGCAGGCCTATCTCGGCCTCTGACTTATCCAGGACGATAAGGCCGTATACCTCCTTCTCCCTAAACAGCTCGTTCAGCGGGTCTAGTATGAAGTCCTGGCCGCACCAGTAAAGCTTGGTCTTGACCGGCTCCGGGGGCTCTATGGCCCATATCTCTATGTCCGCTTCCCCTTCCTTCTCGGAAACGTTGCCGCAGAATATGGCCAGTCCGTTCTTGGGCGTCTGCTTGTATAGCTTTAGGTGCTGGAGTATCTTCTCGAGCGCTCCCATGACATTCTTCCTGACACTCTTGCTCTTTATGTTCTGGGCGGTCGACTGTTCCTGCCTTATCTGGTCCGATATCTTGGACAGGTTGTATCCCGAGGGAACGTAAACAGTGACCAGTTCTGTGTGCCTTCCTCTTATGCTGCCCAGCATGTCGAGCAACTTCTTAAGCTTCTTCCTGTTCTCTTCCATAGTCTTACACCTGCTTATGTTAGCGTAATTAATAAATGAAGTGGTTCAATATATAATAAGCAGACGGGGGGTTTTGTCTAATGGAAAGAGTGAAAAGCGGGGTTCCGGGGCTCGATGAGATACTAAACGGGGGCGTTCCCAAGAACCAGCTTATACTGATAACAGGCACCAGTGGGACCGGTAAGACCATACTCGGCACGCAGTTCTTGTATAGTGGTGCGAAGGACTTTAATGAGAATTCAGTCTTCCTGTCATTCGAGGAGCCGTCTGACCTCATAAAGGAGAACTGCAAGCAGTTCGGCTGGAACATAGATTCGCTCGAGAAGCAGGGGAAGTTCGCTTTCATAAGGTATGACCCGTACAGGATAGAGGACGTCTTCGACATACTCGAATCCACCATAAGGGAAGTGGGCGCGTCGCGTGTCCTCATAGATTCCATATCCGCCCTGGGCCTGTACGTCAGGGACAAGACAGAACTCAGGAGCATGATATACAACCTGTCCAGGATACTGAGGAAGCTGAACTGCACAGCCATGATAGTCTCTGAGATAGTGCATGGCACAGAGCCCAGGATATCCAGGTACGGCGTGGAGGAGTTCGTGTCTGACAGCGTCATCGTCATGTATTACGAGAGGATAGACAGTGTATTCAACAGGGCCATGCAGGTCTGGAAGCTCAGGGGCTCTTCCCACTCCCAAAAGCTACACCCTTACAACATAAGCAAGAAAGGCATATTCGTCGACCACCTGTCAGAGGCGTTCATAAAAGGAACGTAATCACTTTATGACTTTCAGCCCAGTGGCTGACTTCCATATCTTCTCGACCTCTTCCCTGGTCTTGGTCTCATAAGGCGGCAAATCCTTCTCAACCCATTCCATTATGGTGTCCCTGTCCTTGTAATACAGGTTTATCAGCTTGGAGACCTCGTCGAAGTCTGACACGTCGTTCTTCTGCATCCACTTGAGGACATTCTCCATGGCCTTCAGCTCCTTCTTTATGTCGCCGTACGGTATGCCCCTCTCAAAGGATATCCTTCTGAGGACCTCGGACGATGTTATGTTTTCCCTGAACTCGTCAGTGGACGGTATCCAGCCGAACGTCTGTATCGTGTGGGCCTTCCCGGTCTTGGCATCAACTGACTGGACCTCGACTATGCTCTTCACCCTCCTGGCACTCTTTCCCTTCTCCCTGGCATGCACCATGACCACGAGAACATCGAGCGCCTCTATGAGCGACGGCGACAGCTCTATTGGCGGGGTCTCGAGCCTCTTGATGACATCGTCTATCGAGCCGGCGTGTATGGTGCCCAGTGACGGGTGTCCGGAGTTCATGCCCTGGAACATGACATAGGCTTCCTTGCCCCTGACTTCTCCCACTATCACGTAATCCGGATTCTGCCTGAAAGATTCCCTGAGAAGGTCGAACAGGTCGACCTCTCCATACCTCTTGCCCTCGGATCCCGGTATGCCGAAGCCGCTCCTTGTCACGGATGGTATCCAGTTCTCGTGCGGCAGGTTCATCTCCCTGGTATCCTCTATGCTTATTATCTTGTCCTCCGGGGGAATGAACATGCTCAGCACGTTGAGTATGGTGGTCTTTCCCGTCGAAACGCCCCCGCATACGAGTATGGAGATGTTGTGCTGAAGAAGGAACCATAGGTATGCCATGAGCTCTGGGGAAGCCGTCTTCATGTTTATCAGGTCGACAGGTGACAATGGGTTGGACCTGAACTTCCTTATGGAGAACGTCGGCCCCTTTGTTGTGACATCCCTAGCCAGGGACGCCTGAACCCTGGAGCCGTCGGGAAGGCTGCCGTCGAGCAGCGGGTTGGCGTATGATATGTACCTCCCGCACCTTTCCGAGAGCTTGACCACGAAGTCACTCAGGTTGCCTATGTCCTTGTATACCAGGTTGGTCTCTATTGAGCCGAACTTCCTGTGGACTATGTAGACCGGGGTGTTTATGCCCGAGCATCCTATATCCTCTATGTACGGGTCATGCATGAACGGCTCTATCTCGTTTATGCCCACGAAGTTCCTTATGATGTAGTACATTATGTTGACGTAGCTTGAGGGCTGGAGCTTCATCCCGGTCTCCTTTATTATCTGCTTGACCTTCTTCTCCAGGTACTCTATAGCCCCTTTCTTGTTCTGTATGGATGACATCTTGACGTCTATTAGCTCGGTTAGGTTTTCCTCTATCTTCTTCAGCGTTTCCTCTTCACTCCTGCTCAATTTGGGCTCTATCACATTGTACTTTATGCCGCGTATCTTGTCATCCCACTTTATCTCGGCGTATGTGAAAGGCTCTATGAGCGGGTAGTTGACGAACGTGTCAGAAAGCTTCTTGAACGACGGGAACTCTATGAAGTAGTTCGGCTCCCTTATGTTTATGGGCGGGTATTCGCTGGAAGGCTTGGATATCGATGTGATTTTCTTCCTAAGCATCCCCCTGCTTTCCTTAAGCTTCCTCAGGATGGAACCGATGTCGATCTTGCCCCCTACCTTTGAAAAACTCTTGCCCATGGTTATCTATTGGTCCTCGGGTTTAATACTTTTCCCAGCTCTCAGATGCCCGGATACGTCATGTGTATGAAGGCCAGGAAGCTCGCGTTAAGTGAAGGCAACACGAGCCATGTTATTATAAGGACGAGGTCGTTTATTCCGAGGCCCAGAATCTCCCCTCCTATTATGCCCATCACACCCAGTATGGCTAGCATCATAAGCGGGGCTGCGACCAGCAGCGCCGTGTATATGTCTGCGTATGTCGACAGCGTCTTCAGGTACTTCTCCCTCTTTATACTGTACTCGAACAGCGCCTTCTCTGACATGTCGTTTATGTAGTCCACGAGATTGCCCCCCTTCTCTATGGTAGCGGATATGCCTGTCAGTATCTGCTTGAATGACTGGGAGGGCGTCTTGCTGGCCACTGCGTCTATGGCCCTGGTGGAGCTCATGCCGAACGTCTTTATGTTCCTGACTATCATCTTGGCATTGTTTGATATGTGGCCGTACTCCTCGAAATCGGTTAGCATGTCGAACATGTGCTCGGGCGGTATGCCCGAAGATGCTATGGCATTCATATGAGCCAGCGCGAACGGCAGGTTGTTGTCTATCTCGTTCTGTATGGACTTGGCCTTCTGTATGGGGTATATGTAGAATATGAAGAACGCTATGGATGCCAAGAGTATGGGTATCAGCGTTACCAGGTACATAAACAGAAAGAACGAAAAATCGAAGAGCAGGTGAAGCACGAGTATGGATGCCAGCGTGGCTATGTACACGAGGGTGGTGGTGAAGAATATCATGCATACCCATGTCTTCAGGAGTATCTGTATGCCTGCGCCCTCCAGGTGCGCCTTGAGCGGTCTGAAATTGTCCATGTTCCGGTCTACGATGCCGCTGAAGACCTTGACAGATGCGCTCTTGTACATATCCAGGCTAAGCATGCTTTAATATTGTCGCCCAGGATAAAAATAGAAAAGCGTCACTTCTTTCTTCGCACTATGTTCCTGTGCCTGGCGCATGCCGGGCAGGCCCTTGCCTTGTTCTGCATGAATGCGGGCATGCCTCTCCGGCCCCCCATCTGCCTCAGCACGGTGTCGCTTATCCTGAATCCCTTAACCACGCTGAACGTCTTGTACTTGGGCACCCTCTTTCCGCAGAAGCTGCAGGTAACCATTGACTCGTTACCCCTTCCTTTGGTGTGGTGCCACCCTCTCTTATAAAAGCTCTTTTTACCACTCATCATATCCCTACTTGCGCTTCCTCATGGGCCTGAGGTCTTTGTGCTTGCATTTCCTGCATTTGGCCTTCTTATGCCTGACCTTCATGCTGTCCGTTCTCAGCTTCGCTCCACAATTCATGCAAACGTATACCCTGTGGAAGAGCCTGTCTTCCGCTTCCTTGAATTTTCCTTTTGGCATATCTTTACCTGCTAACCCTTTAGGGTAGTTAGGATATTTTAAATATGTAACATATATAAATACTCACTCAAGCGGAGATGGCGGAACGGCTACGCGCCCGCCTGCAGGAGCCTTTATTTCCTAGACAGCGGTTCGGGAAAGAAGCTCCAGAAAGCGGGTCAACTGGGTTCGACTCCCAGTCTCCGCTCTATATCACCCACGAAGCTGCTATTATCAGAGAATATGTTATAAGCCCGAGAAGGAAGGATGCGGGGTCGCTCTTCAGCGTCTTTGTATCCTTGTTGTGCTTGTATATATGCTTCTCAAGTATGTGGAATATAGTGAACCCTATTAGCACGAACATGAGGGATATCTTGTTTAGCATGATGCCATTCTCATAGAGGCGGGGAACATATGCAGGAACAGGTATGTTATAAGGATGCCTGCGGTGAACAACATCGCCTTCATGCAGTTGGCTGACTTGACGTTGACTCGCCGGCTGAAGTAGTGGTTCAGGCCAGGAATGCCCCCATGGCAATAAGCAGCACCGTTCATGAATATTTGGATTTAGACAAATAAAGCTTCGTTAAGCTCGATATATTAAAACCGAAAGCCCAATTATATTTGATGAACATATTCCTCTTCCTTAGCTTGGTGTTCCTTTTCACGTTCTTACTGGGAAGGCTGATGGAAAGGATAAGGGTGCCCTGGATATTCTCTGCGCTAATCATAGGGGCATTGCTGTCGCTATTCAACCCATTCTCTTCTGTGACGTCCTCATCCACGTTCGATTTCCTCGCAAACATGGGCATGTATTTCCTGCTTTTTATCATCGGGTTCGAGATAGACCTGAATGAATTGAAAAAGAAGAGCAGGTTCATCCTCAAAACGACGTTCTTCATCATACTTCTGGAAGCACTATTCGGCAGCATGCTTATACACTTCATATTCGGCTACGAATGGATTATATCGTTTCTGGTGGCGCTTTCATTCGCAACCGTGGGAGAGGCTGTGCTGATACCAATCCTGGATGAATTCAAAGCGACCAACACCAAGCTGGGCCAGACTACTATAGGGATAGGAATGATGGACGATATAATAGAGGTCGCACTCTTGGTATTGGTAATAATAACGATCGGCTCCCAGTCACATGGTCACATGAACGCCCTTATAGCGCTTGGCTCGCTTTTCACTCTGTTCGTGCTCACCGTAGGTTTCACGAAATTTCGGGAAAAGGGTAAGAGGTTCAGCGTCTTCAACCTGGAGAGCACGTTCCTGTTTGTAATTTTCATACTCTTTTTCTTCCTCGGCATAGGCATGTTCGCTGAAGCCACATCCCTTGCAGCACTTCTTGCTGGGATAGGCGTAAAGACCTTCATACCCCGCAAGCGCCTGAGGTCCATCGAAAGCGAAGTGAAGGCGGTATGCTATGGATTTTTCGCACCAATCTTCTTCCTATGGGCAGGCTTAGGCATGGACCTGTATTCTCTAATCACCTCTCCGCTTCTTGTAGTATCATTGGTGATCGTGACCAGCGCCGGAAAAATTCTGGGAAGTTATGCCAGTACCAGAAAATATCTGGGGGGCAGGGGGTCGATTCTTCTGGGGATAGGCCTTTCCGTGAGATTCAGCACGAGCATAGTCATCATGAAGATACTGCTTAAGAACGGCATCATCGGGACGGAGCTCTATTCCATGGTGGTGGCTTCCAGCATACTGTTCATGTTCATCGTGCCGGTGGTGTTCTCCAATCTTCTGGTGAAGTGGGGAACGGGCCGTGGAAAGGCAAACAATATTTAAACGGGCGGTAAATAAACACTATGGGCATTAAGGACAGGCTGGTTAGAAAGAAGGAGACCCAATTCTTTTTCTACTCAGGAAAGGGCGGGGTGGGCAAGACATCGATGGCGGCAGCCACTGCCATGCACTTCGCAGGAAAGGGCAAGAAGACCCTGATAATATCCACCGACCCGGCCCATTCGCTCTCCGACTCGTTCGAGAAGCCCATCGGAGGCGAGGTCACGAAGCTGGGCAAGAACCTCTACGGCCTGGAGATAGACCCGAAGAAGGCGCTGCAGGAGTACAAGGACAAGCTCTCCCCCCAGCTGGAGAAGATCGAGGCCCTCAGGGGGCTGGGACTCGATGACGCGTTCGACGTCACTGGCATGGCCCCTGGCATAGATGAGATAGCGTCCTTCGACAAATTCCTCCAGTACATGAACTCCAATGAATATGATGTCATAGTGTTCGATACTGCACCAACAGGGCACGCGTTGCGGTTCCTCTCCCTGCCGGACGTGCTGGACTCGTGGGTGGGGAAGATAATCAACATAAGGCTTAGGTTCTCGGGCGTCATAGACACCTTCAAGAAGATACTCCCGTTCGGCGAGGAGGAGAAAGGGCCTGAAATAGGGACAGGCCAGCTGGAAGCCATGAAGGAAAGGATATGCAGGGCGAAGGAGATACTGTCAGACCCCAAAAAGACGCACTATAATATAGTAATGATACCCGAAGAGATGAGCATATTCGAGTCCGAACGGAGCATAGATGTGCTGAAGGAATACGGTATACCGGTAGAGTCCGTGATAGTAAACCAGCTGATACCGCGCAACAGCAAATGCGATTTCTGCATGGAAAAGAGGAAGATACAGCAGGAGAGGCTGAAGACCATAAAGAGCAAGTTCGGCAATTTCTCAGTCCTGGAGATGCCTCTGCTGAAAGAGGAAGTGAAGGGCAGGAAGGCCCTGGAGAAAGCGGGCAAGACGCTCTACGGCTAGAAGCCCAGCTTTATCAGAAGACCCATTATGACGAACAGCAGAAGGCCTGTTATGATAAGGACAGGCGCGAACGTGAGGCATTCATCTGTCGCACCATCACAGTCGTCGTCTATCCCGTTGTCGCATATCTCATCCGACGGAAGCGTGCCTCCTATGCAGTCGCTCCAGTTGCCGTCGTGGCATACACGGACGCCTGCCTGGCATGCCCCTATGTTGCTCCCGCACGGCCTTGTCTGGCCCTTGAAACAGTCAATTGCATGCACCGAAGCGGCGAAAGACACGAAAGCAATCAACGCAACGGAGAGCGCCATTATGTTGCCTTTGCTCATACTTTAATTTAGTAATACCCATTATAAATCATGCCAGCCTTTGAGGACCCCGGAGAGGGGATAAAGATACCGCAAAAAAACATAGTCAAGTTCGTGATAAAGGAAGCGCTTAAAGGAAAGAAAGCGGCTTCGCAGGAAGAGCTTGCATACATAATAGAGCGTGAGCTCAGGAGAGGGGATCCGAAGTACCGGATAACCGGCAGGCGCGCGCGCGAGATAGCGCTTGAAGTCCCTGTGAAGGTTGTTACCGAAACCAGAGAGGGTCCCATGCCCAGAAGATGCCCAGCATGCGGCCATTCGCTCAAGAAGTCACACACGAGGAACCTGGCAGGCAGGAACATAGTGACCGGCCTGAGCTGCGCTAGATGCGGATATCACGGCGAGAACGGGAAGTGGGCGCCAAGGAAGTACACGTTCCGTCTCTATTGACCTTGCTTCGAGTCGTGCCACTCTATGACCTTGTTGAGTATTATCTTGAACCATGGCGTGTACTTGTCAGGATTCTCCTCAACGTCCTTCTTTACATCCTGAGGCTTCATCCACCTGAAATCCTCTGCTTCCTCCGGGTTCAGTTCCGGGTCACCCTTGTACCTGCCCACGAAAACATGGTCGAGCTCGTGCTCTGTCAGTCCGTTCTCGAAAGACGCCCTGTAAACGAAGGAGACAACCTCCTCCAGACCCGTATCGAATCCCATCTCCTGCTTAAGCTTCCTGTGCGCGGCCTCTTCCAGGCTCTCGCCCGGCCTCGGGTGGCTGCAGCATGTGTTGGTCCAGAGACCGCCGCAATGGTATTTGGATGAAGCCCTCTTCTGGAGGAGCATCTCACCATTGTCATTGAATATGAATATCGAGAATGCCCTGTGCAGCCTGCCTCCGCCTTCATGCGCCTTCATCTTCTCCTCTGTGCCCTTTTCGTTGTCATCCTCGTCTACCAGAATCACTCTCTCTTCCTTCATCTTGTTAATTTCACGGGAATCATATAAATAAATTCAGCAGCATCCGGGCTTCTGTTAAAGAATATAAAGCTAATATTCAATTAGAGTTTATGAGCAGAGCCCATATTCTTGCGGTTTTTGCATTGATGTTGACGCTCCTTGCTCAGCCAGTCTTTGCCGAACTGCAGAAGCCGGTTGAGCTCAGCATAAGCCCTGACTACATAAAAACTGATCTCAGGGAACCCGCTGTCTTCCTTCTGACGGTCCGGAACAACATAAACATCCCCGAGAAGCTCAAGGTCAGGATAATTGGGCCGCACATACACTGGGCCAACAATCCAATAATAATGCTGGCAGTCCCGAAGAACGTGACCAAGCAGTTCAACATAACCTTCTACCCCGTCACTTACAGGGGGGTGTTCGACTTCAACATAACCATGACGTCTTACGCGCATGCAGACCTTTTCGAGAGCATGAACGTTACCATAGACATACCCGAGCCCATAGTGATAGAAGACGTCTCGGTGGAGAGGGAAGGGAATGACATTGCAGCCACTTTCAGGATAGAGACGCTGAAAGAGGAAAGCATAGACATACTAATGAACGTCTTCGATTCTGACGGTGACCTGGTGGCCACTTCAGATAGTGATTATACTGTGCACGGGGAAAGAAACATAACCCAGAGGGTCACCGTGCCCGAGAACCTGCTTGCAGGCGAATACGTGATGGAATATACAGTCAACGGCAACATGACCGGTGGCGTCAACTTCACCGTGGAGCCCGTGCACAACGTGGACAGGACAGAGAGACTGGAGGCCAACATTGTGCACGGTAACGTCATAATAACCTTCAAGAACATGGGCAATGTGGTAGAGCGTGATTACACCGTATACGAGAGCCTGCCGTCCGATGCGATAACAGGTTTCATAACAGACCCATCTGACTGCTCAGACGAGTCCGGGAGAAAGCTGTGCGAATACGTCATACCAGAGCTGGGCCCCGGCGAGACCGCCATGATATCATACAGGGTCGAGTACTGGCCCGCATACGTCCAGCTCATGGCAGCGGTTCTTATAGTCGCAGTCATAGCAGGGTTCTCATTCATACGGGTCACAAAACCGAGCATAACAAAGCGTGCTGTGAGGAAGACAAGCACTGAGCATCATATTATAATAGAGATAAGGAACCCGTTCCTGCACCACCTCAAGGATGTCGTGATCAGGGACTGGGTGTCCCCTCTTGCAAGCGTTATGCAAAAGGAGATAGAATCCGTGAAGCCCGTGCTCAAGAGGTCTGACGCTGGTACAGAGCTCATATGGAAGCTCGGTGACATAAAGCCCAAGGAAGTGCGCATACTGAGCTACAAGATAAAGACTGCAGTGGAAGGCAATCTCAAGATGCCGCGCGCGTATGCCAGGTTCAGGACACCCAAGGGCGGCAGGGGCAAGGTATTCTCTGGGCAGATACAAGTAGGATGATCCGGTGGGTGAGATTCGAACTCACGACTCCGCGGTCTCAGTCTCTCATTCTCGCCGAAGCGAATCAAAAGACCGTTTGAGGCTACAGCCGCGTGCTCTGGCCATTGCTCCGGACTTACGCTGTAAGCACGTCTGAGCTACCACCGGTTAAGTATATACAATAGCTAATTGCTTTAAATAAATTGATAACCTACTCGACGCCCAGCAGCTTCCTGAAGAAGAAGGTCGAAGGCAGTGTTATTATTATGTACCATACAAACCATGTCGTCTGCGAGCCTATGAACGGTATGTAGAAAGGCATGTTCACCACAAGCTCTGAATACTGCGCCCCTACCCATCCCAGGAACACGAAGAATATGAGCATGGACGCCATCATGGGCTTCATGTTCTGGCTGAACTGCTTCTGGCTCTGCTTCAGGAGCTCGCCCGTTATGGCGTTGACCTCCTCCATGTTGCCGGCCTTCTGGGCCTTCTTCGACTTGTCCTGAAGCCTCTTCATCTCAGCCTTTATCCTTCTCATCTCTTGTGGGTCTGTCAGCAGCCTGTACAATATGGCAAGGGCCAATGAAAGACCGAGAGTGAAACCCAAAACCTCTATAACACCTGACATCTAAACACCTTTACCCATCACTGATGACATTACTTCCTTGCATTCCCTGAGGGCGTCCTTGACCTCGCCCTTACTGACCTCTATTATCTTGAGCAGCGAACCCCCGAGCGATGCGTACATCGCGGCATATGCCCTGTTGATGTGTTGCTGCTTCCAGTCTATCCTGCTGTTCCCCCTCTCATGGGGCGTCTCGAAAAGCATGATAACGTCAGGGGAGAAAGCCTCGAAGAACTCCTTCGGTACGAGCGGCAGGTATCCGTTCTCTGTCTTCATTGTTATCGGTCCCTCTACTATGACGCTTAGGCCTGACCTCAGGGCATCTGACACTTCCCTTTCAACGTTCTTGTAGAAGCCGTCTCTGGCCTTCCTCACCGTGTCGGAAAGCTCGTCCTTTAGCCCGGAGATGCCTAGTTTCTCGAAGCTCACATGCTTGAAGTCCATGAGGCTGTTCTTGGAGCCGCCTATGGTCATCTCCACTATTGTGTCCCTTCCGGTCTCTTCAAGTCCTGTGATGAAAATTATCTTCGACATGCTACTCTATCAGCCTCCTGAGAGCCGGATGCATATCCTCCATGTGCTGCATCGCTAGTTCCTCGTACATCTGATATATTATCATCGTGGCTAATAAAATCCCCGTTCCGGTGCCCAGCGCGTTCGTGAAATCAGCATACGCAGCCAGCGCACCCACCGCTGCCCCTCCCAGAACGGCCAGGTATGGTATGTACCTGTTCAATACCCTTTCTATTATCCTGACGTCCCTCCTGTACCCCGGTATCTGCATGCCTGTGGACTGTATCTGGTTGGCGACGCTTCTCGAATCCATGCCTGAAGTGGACATCCAGAATATCGCGAATACCGTGGAACCGCCTATAAGGAACAGCGAATAGAATACCACCCTTGCTATATCAGTCAGCGGGACCGCTGTCAGTGACGTGAGCCCTGTGCCTACAGCGAAAAGGAACCATGCCAGTATCCCCAACATCCCGAAGCCCACTGCGAGCTTCCAGCCCTTCTTCTTCGTGAAATACGCCAGTATTGCGCCCAGCAGAGCGAACACGCCGATAAATATCATCACCTGCTGTATCACTATGTTGTTGGGCACAGTGAGGAAGTATATGATTCCGCCTGTCGGATTGCCGCTGGAATCAAACGTTCCCAGCAGCGAGGGTGCCGATATCCTGGACATCAACTGTATGTTGGCAAGCAGCGCTGCCGCAAGTATAACGGGTATGTTTGACGTATAGAAGAACTTCAGCGGCCATCTCCTGCCAAACCCTCTTATGGACCCGAACGCCAGCGGTATCTCGACCTTTATGGACTGGGCGTATATCACCAGCAGGAACACGAGCACGGTCGCTATCACCGGCATCAGCGAAAGGAACGCGTTTATCGGGGAGTTCTGGCCAAGGAAATATATCATCTGCGGTATCCTTCCGAACGGGACGCCTTCCTCGTTCACGAACGGGTTTATCATGCCGATTATCATCGACTTGGAGACTCCCGCCACTATGAACAGACCGACACCCGAGCCGAAGCCCCATTTCGATATTATCTCGTCCATGAATATGACAAGTATGCCGCCCATCGCTATCTGGGCTATGACTATGAAAGTGAGGTTCGGAGCAGCGGCGGGCACGGCACCCATCAGGACGTATATCGCGCCCTCTACGATCGATAGTATGATGGCAAGCAGCTTTTGCGTTCCCTGGAACAGGGACTTGCCCTCCTCTGTCTGCAGGTCCCATGGTATGAGCTTGGAACCGACAAGCAGCTGCAGCAGTATGGACGCCGTGACTATGGGGCCGATGCCCAACGTCATGAGCGAACCGAACGTTGAGCCAAGAAGAATCTGGAGCGTCTGGAAGTGCTCGAAACCGGTCTCAGACACGCCGTATACCTGTATCTGCGACATCAGGAAGTATATTATCAGTATCATCCCAGTCCATTTGAGTTTGTTCTTGAACGTGAGCCTTCCTACTGGCCCGGTTACCCCAGGCAGCTTCTCCAGAACCCCTAAATATACCTGTTGCAAAGACAAGAATCCCACCGCTTGGTTAGCTAATTAGAATAATTATGTTGGTTGCTTTAATATGTTTTCCGATATCCTAGTTTTCGACATCCTCCTCGACTACTAGCGGCCCGCGGTATCCGCAGTCCTTGCATATGTATATTATGCCGAGCCTTCCGCCCATCCATAGTGACACGTTCCTTGAGCCGCATTCTGGACATTTCTTGGTGTGCGATAGCATGCACTACCCCCATTGCCTAGAAATCATGATTCGCCCTGCCGCCGGGAACGACCACCTTGCCATTGGCGCCCTCTATCTTCTGCCTGGCGGATTCGGTGAAGTATGCTGCCTTCACTGTTATGGCAGAGTTGATGGTGCCCTTGCCGAGCACTTTATCATATCCTGCTTTCGAGAGGTCAATCTCCTTCTTGCCTTCTGCCATCCTCTCTATGTCACATACGTTTATTGACCTCTTGCCCTTTCGTATCTTCCTCTGTGTGAGGGAATGGAAACCCCTTTTGCCGAGATGTTCGGGCCTAGTGGTCATGACCAGCGTCTTCTTGTGCTTCTTGGTGCCAGCGTTGCCGCGACCACCCCTTGAGCCTGCACCGCGGTGCTTCTTATGGCTGCCATAGCCGAATGTCCTGCTGCCGCGCATCTTTATGCTCTTCTTCCTCTTTCTCTGTGTCATCATATCATCCTTCTTATCAGGTTGTTTATTTTGTCTCCCCTGTAGCCCAGAGCACCCTTGGGATAGAATCTCCTTGTGGGCCTGTACCCCTTTGACGGCGGTGTGAGCCTGAACACCTTTGTCCCATCCACAGGCTTCTTGCCTGAGAGCATCAACTTCGCGACCTCGGGGGCCTTCTTCCCATCCACCCGGCCCCTTTTGGCTATCATCTTCTCCAGCGTTGCCTGGTCAACCTCGCCCCACGTTATGCATTCCTCTGCCCTGTGCAGCATGCCCTTCATGGTGGGGTTGGAAGGCACTATGACGCAGTGGTTCGTCCTGTCAAGCCTGAGCATCTTCATGGTGTGCTCGGTCTCCCTGTTCACGTTCACGGGGCCCCTTACCCTGATAACCGCGAAAAACCCGCTATTCTTTTCTGCCATCATATACCACCCTTGGTCCTGTTGAGGTTCTTTATGGCATCAAAGACAGCCAATGCCAGGTTGTTCCTCGTGGATGTCTGTCCTTCTGTTCTCACCCAAACGTCCTTGAGCCCTGAAAGCTTCAATAGCGCCTTCGTGGTCTCATCGGCCACGATGCCTGTTCCCTTGGGTGCGGGCAGCAGGTTCACAGATACCGAGCCGCACTTGCCGCTGCTCTTGAACGGTATCGAATGCGTGCCTCCGCAGCCGCACTCCCATGACCCGCAGCCGCGCTTGACCCTTATCACACTGAGCTTTGCCTTGTGGTTGGCCTTCTCAAGGGCCGTCCTGTGCTCCCTGGAAGTCGCGCTCCCGAGACCCAGCACACCGTCCTGGTTGCCCACTGCGACGACAGCCGTCAGCTTGAACCTCCTGCCGGACTTGTGCATCCTTGCTGTCCTCTTGGTGGCAGTCCTCCTGATGCCGCCACCCTTCCCTGGTGAGCCGCCCACGTAGACCACCTCTTCCTTGAGGTTCGGGACCAGCGTGTCCACTATCTCCGGCTCAAGTATGACCAGACCCTTCTCGAGTATCTGGTTTATGTTATCATATGTTCCCTTGAGTACTTCCTTCCCAAGCCCTGTCTTGGGGACCCACTCTACTTCCTCTTCAAATCTTGGCTTCCTTGTCCTTTCTGCCATGTTAACCCCTGATTATTGCATTTAACCTTTATATCTTCTTCGTTTCTCTATCTTTTCGAGCCTCCTGAGAACACCCGAAGCTTGTGTGTAATGTTCTCCATAAGACTTTAAAATCTTTTGCCAGGCTTCATTTAAATACTTAAAATGG
>QMZP01000005.1 GCA_003663225.1 Candidatus Aenigmatarchaeota archaeon
GCCACAAGGATTGCGCTGCGTTCCTGAGGGGAATGGACAAGAAAAAGCTCTCAGATGGCGCGGACCTGATATCGGCTGCTGTGACGCTGAAAGGCAAGGAGGGAGCCAAACGCTCCCTCAAGATCATGCTGAGAGAAGATAGGATAGAAGGGCTCCTTAAAAGGAAGACCCTTGCGATATGGAAGCACTTCGTGGATGATGAGATAAAGCGGATATTAGGGCTCTACAAGACTGAGAAGGAGGAGTACCCAGAAAAGAACCTCACCATGTTCAGGATAAAAAGCAGCCTCAACATATCATCAGTTATATCGACCATACTGTCCGAGAGGAACCCGAAGAAGATAATAGTGATATACAAGCTCTCGTCCGGTGCATGGAAAGCATCTCTGCGATTGCAGGACGGACGGACAGACCTTGGCACGCTCGCAAAGAAGTGCACGAAGGGTATTGGTTCTGGGGGCGGCCACAGGCAAGCAGCCGGTGCAAGGGTCAACAACTGGACCAAGTTCAAGAAGAGGCTTTTGGAGTCTCTTTGAGAGGATATTTATTTCCCGGCTTCGCGGCATGTTCCGGCGGGCCGACATCTTCTATCATCTCCTTTATGGGCCTGGAATGATAGAAGGGCATGCTCCCCAAATCAAGCATGTCCTCGTTTATCCTCGCCTTCCCTGTGCCGTCCATCTCGTACATGATGCCTTCCTGGTCAGGGTCAAAGAACAGCAGCTTGCATCCCGGCTTGAAGTCATCAAGCCAGAACTTGCCCACTTCATCCCTTTCAATGGTCTGGGGGGTAACGTATCCCGCCAGCTTCCATTTCTGGCCGTTAACGGCATTGCCGTACTTGCTGACGAGCATACCGTCATCATCCACGAAGAGTTCCCTGCCGTCGTCTGTCACATATTTCGTGGCCATAAGAAAGATATGTCAGTAAGTTTTTTATGTGATTACGCGGGCTTCAGGACAAAAAGCATGTGGTCCTTCTCGTACGGGTCCAGCCTCACCTTCTCCACGACATCAAAATGCCCGGAGAGCTTCTTCTCTTCGCGCCTGTATATGGCATCCGGGGCCTTGGTGACGTCTATGCTCCTGGATTTGAGGGACAGCATAGCGAAGCCGTCGGGCTTCAGGAACCTCTTGCAGTTGCGTATCAGTATCTCCGACTGGTCGTCTGTCGCAACGTCCTGGAACACCACATCGGACTGCTCCACCCAAGGGTAATCTTCAGGCTTTCTGGCGTTCGCGAGTATGGGTATCATGTTGCCCCTCTTCTCTGCCACCGGGTTCAGCTCCCTGAACGTACGCTGGGATATCTCCACGCCGTATATCAGGCCCCGGCCGCCGACTATGTCAGAGAAATGGGAAGCGGTCTGGCCGCTGGCTATGCCCAGGTAGAGCACCGTCATCCCGGGCTTCAGGGGGAAGTTCTTGAGGCCGTTCGCTATGGCCGCAGCCGGCTTGGAGTGGTTCGGGTCCCATACCCTGTACTCCTTGCCTCCTGCATTGACGAGCTGCTCGCTGTAGCTCCTGCTACCCGGTACCAGGTTCCTTGTCATTAACCTGCCACCATCACGCCAGACTCCGGGGAATATCTCTCTCATACTCACCATAATGTATCGCGTAATTATATGTTTTTCACAATACAAATCAATTTAAATACGCTCAACATAGTTTTAACCCCATAAATCCCACGATGCCCACGTTTGATGGGGGGCGGGTGGGAATATGGAAATTCCGATATGCCAGATATGCAAAGAGCCGATAAACAACTTCGTCTGCTTAGAGTGCTTGGCAAAGGATATAAGCACATGGCTTCCGCCCGGGCTTTCAGACCGGTTCACGAAGTTCAATGATTGGTTTTTGGACACGTTCAAGCACATGCCGCACACAGTGACAAGGCACCACATAGTCTGCGACTTGAGGGGCAAAGGGAGCGTATGCCTATACTGCTACGTTAACGAGGTGTTCCAGTGGTTGATGGGGGAGGATAAGCCTGTCGCAAGGCGTTTCAGGAAGCTGTTCTCATTCGGCATGAGGAAGGGGGATTTCAAGCAGATAATAAAGTCTCACGCAAAGCCTATAAGCGAGGTGGAAGAAATGGAAAAAGAAGAGGGCATATGTGACGAATGCGGGGAATACTCCGACGAGCTGCACATACTCAACGGAAGATGGGTATGCAGAGTGTGTTGGGGTGTTTGACATGGAAAAGAAAAAAAAGGAAAAGTGGAAATGGAAGGACTTCGATTGGCATGACCCGGATGACTGGGACTGCAACTATTGATGGTAGCATGAAGGTGAAGAAGGAAGCTGGTTGGAAGGACTTCAAGTCAGAATACGGGATTATTAGCAGATGCTATATTTCAGCCCCGATAGCGCTCTTCAGGCTCCTCATCTTCTTCTTGTATCTCCGAAGCCTGCGGTATGATTCTATTATCTCAACAAAGCCTATTACCGTAAGGACGCCGCCTACTGCTATGGATGCCAGGTTGCTGTAGAAGAGGTTTATTATGGCCACCCCAACCGCGACGAACGCCAGCCCTGTGCGCATGAATGACAGTATAGTCCTTTCCTTTGACAGCAGGGTCCTCTCCTCCGAGAGTATTGTCTGCTCTTCTGTCGGATCCCGCTTCTTTGGCATATAGTATTATTACTTGCGGGCAAAATATAAAGCATGAAGTATCAGAAGCTCGCTGACGTCTACCAGAATCTGGAGAACACGCCAGCGAAGCTGGAGAAGGTGAAAATAATATCCAGGCTCATGAAGGAAGCGGACGACGAAGAACTCAAGATGATAGCCCTGCTTATACAGGGCCGGGTGTTTCCCTCTTTCGATGACAGGGAAATCGGCATCGCGGCGCAGTCAATGGAGAAGATAATAGTGCAGGCTACAGGCTTCTCTTCCAAGGACGTGGGCAGCATGTTCAGGGAGCTCGGCGACTACGGGCTGGTAGCAGAGAAGCTCATAGGAAAGAAGAAGCAGCAGACGCTGTTCAACAGGCCCCTGACCCTGGAGAAGGTCTTCGACAACCTGCAAAAGATATCGGGCATGGAAGGCAGGGGGTCGCAGGACAGGAAGTTCAGGCTGGTCGCGGAACTCGTGTCATCTGCCAAGCCACTGGAGGCCAAATACATAGTCAGGACTACCATAGGCGACCTTAGGATAGGCGTGGCAGAGGGCATAGTAAGGGATGCCATAGCGGACGCGTTCCTTGACACGGAGACCCAGGAGAAGAAGAAGGAGTCTACCAGTGCTGTCGAGTGGGCATGGTTCCTGCGGCCGGACTACAGCGAGGTCGCTCTGATAGCGAAAAGGAAGGGCATAGATGGCCTGAACAACGTCAAGATACAGGTAGGCAAGCCGTATCACGTCCTGCTGGCGGAGAAGTCGCCGGGTCTCGAGGAGGCGCTCAGCTCGTTCGAGAAGCCGGCGCTCGAATACAAGTACGATGGCGCAAGGGTCATAATACACAAGAAGGGTGACAAGATGTGGTTCTATACCAGGCGGCTGGAGAATGTAACCAGGCAGTTTCCGGAGCTCCAGGATTTCGTCAAGGAAGGAGTCAGGGCCAGGGAATGCATAATAGAGGGGGAGATGATAGGATTCAGCAAGGAGACGGGGAAGCCCATGCCGTTCCAGTTCCTTTCGCAGCGCATAAAGAGGAAGTATGACATAGACAGGATGGCGAAGGAGATACCGATATCAGTCAACGTCTTTGATATAGTTTATCTGGACGGCAAGGACCTGTTCGAGAGGCCGCTCTCGGAGAGATGGGAAACCCTCAAAACCATAATAAGGCCGATAAAAGGAAAGTTCCAGCTCGCTGAGCACATAGAGACCAAGGATCTGGAAGAAGCGGACAAATTCTACAGGAAGGCGTTGAGCGCAAGCCAGGAGGGCCTTATAGTAAAGAACATGGACGCGAAATACCATCCAGGGAGGAGGGTTGCCGGGGGATGGCTCAAGGTGAAGCCTGTCATGGAGACGCTTGACCTGGCGATAATAGGCGCGACGTGGGGCACCGGGAAGCGCGCCGGGTGGCTGGGTTCGTACATACTGGGCTGCAGGGATGAGGAGAGCGGCAACTTCCTGAACTGCGGGATGATAGGCACCGGCATAAAGGAGAAGAAGTCCGAGAAGGTGGAAGAGGACTCAGCGGGTGCTGTCACGTTCAAGGAGCTCACTGACATGCTCAAGTCCAAGATAACCGAAGAGCATGGCAGCGAAGTCAAGATAAAGCCCGATCTCGTGGTCGAGGTCGCATACGAAGAGATACAGAAGAGCCCGAACTACGAATCCGGCTATGCCCTCAGGTTCCCCAGGGTGCTCAAGATACGGCCGGACAAGGACGTGTCCGAAGCTGACACGACAGGCCGCATAAAGGAGCTATATTCGCAGCAGAAGGGCAAGCGTTCCGGGTGAGACAAAAACACAGAGCAGGCTGTCCGCCATGTTCACCGAATATCCCAAGAAGCAGGCGGACGACACCTGAGTTGTTGTACTTGGCTGCCATAACATTAATTCACAATTCATTTAACTTTACCCCTAATCAGTGACAAACATTTATAAAGCTTATCGATATTATTTAGAAAGCCAACACGGGGGATAAACCACTATTAAAGAGTAAAATGTATTTAAACAATATAGGATATAATTAAATAAGTGATGGTATGGTCGGAAACACCGAAATACTGGATACGCTCAAAAGCATTGGGCTGAACCTGTATGAGAGGAAGATTTTCGTAGCCCTGCTCGCAAAGGGCATAGCCACTGCGGCGCAGGTATCCGAAATTGCCGGTGTCCCGAGATCACGTTCTTACGACATACTTGAATCGCTGGCAGAGAAAGGCTTTGTGGTAGTTCAGCCATCAAAGCCTATAAAGTACGTAGCGCTGAGGCCTTCCGAGGCGCTGGAGAAGACAAAGGAGAATCTCTCAAGGAAGCACAGCGAGATGGTCAGCAGGATAGACAGCCTGAAGAGCTCCAAGGTGCTGGACGAGCTCGAGAACATATACAATCAGGGGTTCAACCTGGTGAGGCCATCAGAGATGACCGGCACACTAAAGGGCAGATTCACGATAAACAGGCAGCTCAGGTCGGTCCTGAAGGACGCAAAGAGCAATGTCCACATGGTGACCAGCGAATCCGGGCTTAAGGACCTTCACCAGAACCATCTGAGGATACTGAAGAAGGTTGCCAGGAGGGGCGTGAAGCTGCGCATACTGGCACCCACTGCTGACAGGTCGACTGTAAAGGCGATGTCAGAGATAGCGGAGATAAGGGCGCTGAAGGAGGATGTCGGTAGGTTCACCGTCGTTGACGACGACCATGTGTTCTTCTCGCTTACTGACGAGTCAGGCGACGAATCCCAGGATGTAGCCCTGTGGGCGAACTCACCGCATGCCGCATCGAACATAGCGAAGCCGCTCTTTGAAAAGCTGTGGAAGAACAGCGGCACGATTGGGAAATGAATCAGAGTTTGACTTCTGACTTTTCTATCTTCTCAAGCCTTTCAAATTCAGAATCTACATATTTCTGTATAACATCTATGTCAGCATCATTCAGGTGCTTGAACCTTCCCTGTATCTTCAGGTACTCCCCCACGGGCTTCCTGTTGGCCACGCGGTGCGTTATCCTCAGCTGGCCATTCTCTATCTCGTAGAGCACCCACATTCCGGTTTCCACTGCCAGCCTTGAAACCTTTACGGTATCAGCGCTCTCGAACTTCCAGCCAGTCGGGCACGGGCTGTGTATGTGCAGGAAGGACGGCTGCATCTCGAACGCCTTCTTGACTTTGTTTATAAGGTCGGTCGGGTATGCCACTGATGCAGATGCGACGTAAGGTATCTTGTGAGCCGCAACTATCTCGGCTATGGGCTTCTTGAATTCCTGCTTGCCTATGGACTTGCTGCCAGTGGGCGAGGTGGTGGTCCACGCGCCGTAGGGCGTGGCTCCGGAGCGCTGCACGCCGGTGTTATGCACTACTATACCATCTGCGATGAAATTGTGTTCCCCGTCGACCCTCAGGTCCAGAGTCTGCTCTTTTCCAATATGTTTCTTGTATTTGATTTTTTCCATCTCGAAATGCTTGTTGCCTATAAGGAAGTTCTGGTACTTGTACTGGGACGGATACTTATCCGCGTTCCATTCTTTCCTTCTCGAAAAGCATATGTATCCACCTTCAGTGTCCTTGAGCAATTTTCTGTAAACCACGAACGTACCTTTCCTGGTTTTCCTCCAATGAATCTTTCCTACCCTGTAGCCCATGGTCTGAAGCAGCAATTTCAGATTCTTGAGCAATGACCTGCTTGAAGAAATCAACCTTATGCTATTGTCTTCTGCGAAGTACCCATCAGCCGCAACAAGCCCTCTTACAAACGCCTCTTTTTCGGGTTCAGGTAGTGTGAAAACCCAGCCCGGAACGGTTTTGTTTTTTGCCCCCTTGCCGAATCCAAGCGAATCTATGAATCTTGCAACATTGACTGAATTTATGTACAAATAGTTTTCATCCACCCTGCTGATGCCTGATTTGAATATTCTGTGGTGCAATTCAAGCAGGCGCGCCCTTTCGACCGAACCCTCCGGTATTGCGAAGCCGGTTTCGGCCTTTTCGGGCCTGCACCATCCATCACCCACAAACATTCCCAGATACTCCATCAGTTCTGGTGATGATTTTTCAGGAATTTCCACGTTGTTTATTTTGTTGACCTTGTAGTCTCCTTTCTTAGATTTCTTGATTTTGGGGAAAACAAAAGATATGTCCATGTCAAGACCCTTAAGTGCCACCACATAGTCCCCGATTTTCAGTTCTTCAAGTGTTTTCCATACCAACTCGTTCTGTTTCCCCCTGCCGTTTTTCTTGAGTGTAAGGAACGGGTGGTTACCAGTGGCCCGTATCACATGGTGCATGGTTCCGAGGTCAAAGACGTCCTTAACTCCGTTATCAAAGATGCCAGTACATTCCTTCAATACAGGTTCGTGGGTTTTCATGTCAAATGCATAGAGCTTTTCGCCTTTCTTTATTTCCGTAATTCTTTTCAGCCCGTCTTCTGTCATCACTGACGTAGAACGGCTCAGGCAATTCGCATAACACTCATTATCAACGCATATCTGCGTCACCTTGTGGCCCCTCTCCAGCATGCCTGACAGGGCCTGGAACCCTATGTCAAACGTGCCGCCATCGCCTGCTATGGCCATAACCTTCCAGTCCTTGCCCATGCTCTTGACTGCCGCTTCCATCCCGGAAGCCACCGAAGATGCTGTCTCGAAAGCACAGTGAACCCACGGGACATTCCATGCTGTCCGGGGGTATATGGACGTTGTTACCTCAAGGCATGAGGTGGCATTGCTCACCAGAACGTTCTTCGGCGCGCCGCGTGATATGAGGTTCACGGCAATCGCTACGCCGCAGCCCGGGCACATGGTATGCCCGGATGATATCAGACCCTGATTGTCTTTCTCCGCCATGTATATTGCTTCTCCCCAGACGCTTTTTAAAGTTACCTATATACCATGCTCTATTGTCGAACCAAAAAAGGAAAAATTGCCTGCTTAGGTCACTTCTTTTTCTTTTCCTCGGCTTTCAGTTCCTTCTCAGCCTTGATCTCGTCAAGCTCCAGCCAGACGATGAACAGGCCAATCATTATAAGGAACGGCGGTATAATCCCTGTCAGTGTTATTATGAAGTTCTGCAACCAGAACGTGCCGATTCCAGAGACCTCAAAGAGAACGCCGTTTGCGAGCAAACCGAGTCCTGCGACCAGTACTATGAGGCCAACTATGACCTTAACTGCTGCGTTCATAGAATCCTCCGTGGTTTATATTGATTCGAATAATATTTAAATACATTCTTGCTAAATGTCAGTAATCGTGATCGATATGGAGACAGCGAACGACACAAGCAAACAGAACGTGATGAGATGGAGAAGGCAGGGCACAATCGAGAGGGTAGAGAAACCCACCAACCTTTCCAGGGCAAGGAAGCTCGGATACAAGGCAAAGCAGGGGTTCGTGGTCCTGAGGGTGAGGGTTCCCAAGGGCAAGAGGAAGAGGCCCAAGCCCGCGGGCGGCAGAAACCCCAGGAAGGCAGGGCGCTTCTTTACATTGGACAAGTCCAAGCAGCAGGTAGCAGAGGAGAAGGCCTCCAGGAAACACCCCAACATGGAAGTCATGAACTCCTACATCGCAGGGGAGGACGGAAGCTACAAGTGGTTCGAGTGCATAGTTGTGGACAGGTCGCACCCGGCTGTCAGGAAGGACAAGGAAAGGAAGTGGATCGCAGCAAAAGGCCAGAGAGGCAGGGCATTCCGGGGCTTGACGTCTTCAGGCAAGAAATCGCGCGGCCTTAGGGCATGATTTCTCCAAACCAGTAAGAACAAAGAACATTTATAAACTTATAGCGACAAATAATTATCATGGCATTCCTCGAAACAATGCTAAACAACCTGGTAACAATGGACTTTTTCCAGCTGCTGTTCCCGTTCCTTCTAACGCTGGCAATAGTGTACGGGGTACTGATAAAGGGATTCGAGGACAGGCTTGGCAAGGGACCGATAGGGCTAATATCCATATTGATAGCGTTCTTTGTCATGCTGTACTCCAGCATGTATTCATGGCTGTGGCAATGGCTGACCAACATATCCGGCGTATGGTTGGGAATCGCAATGGCTATACTGTTCCTGCTGATAACGCTTGCATTGGTCGGCATAAAGGACCTGACTTCACTCAACTGGAAGTCCGCCATAATCGTGCTGATAGTCCTTTACATACTGGCGGTCGGCTTCCTCGGGGCAGCACCATTCGGGGGTTTCGGTCTTGGATCGATAGTGTTCAACTCTGAGCTCTGGACAATAGTGGCGTTCGTAATAATACTCGCTGTCGTGATGTGGTTCCTTTCCAGGGAAGGTAGCGGCGGCGGAGACAAGAAAGAGTAATTTATTTCTTTTTCTTCAATATTTTATTGCGTCTTACTGGAGGGTATGGGAATGGCATCAAGATTTCCGGATTCTTTCAAGAAGTTCAGCTGCATAAACTGCGGCAAGTGCTGCACTCTCACAGTCAAGCCTACCAATGAGGACATAAGGAAGATAGAGATGCTGGGTTATGACAGGAAGAGGTTCCTGAGGAATGGGAACCTTGCGAAGGTCAACGGCGCATGCTGCTTTTTAGAGAAGCGTGATGGCGGATACTTCTGCAGCATACACGAGATGAAGCCGAAGGTCTGCAGGCAATACCCATTCACGAACTTGAAGAACGATAACCTTTTTAGCTGCCCGGCACTGAGGATATGATAGGGCTGTCCTGCTTTATGAAATGGGAATGTGACATATGTGGAAGGTGCTGTAAGGGCCTCAGCGTAGAGATAACTGAATCCGATGCCAGGAGGCTCGAGAGCCTCGGATATGACAGGAGCGACTTTCTCACCAAGAAGAACAATAAGCTGTTCCTCAAAAAGAAGTTCAGATGGTGCGTATTCCTGGAAGAAGACATGAAGTGCAAGATACAGAGAGTGCACGGTTATGACAGCAAGCCCGAGATATGCAAGGCCTTCCCCATAGCGGATGGTGCCAACCAGATGGTATGCGGCGTGTTCTCAGGGGAGGGGGAACTGGGCAAGGTAGGGAAGCAGAAGAACGGTCGGTACAGGGCCGGGAAGAATGTGATGTCAACAGAGGAGCTCATGGTGGCAATAAGGAAGCTCACACCGGACAATTACGGGGAGGTTTGGAACGGCCTGATGCGCAAGGTATCTGTGATGGAAGGGCCCCTGAAAGGGCATGACCACATGGAGAAGGTCATATCTGATTCGGTCCCCATGAAGCCTTCAAGGCTGGTTATGAACAGCGTGCTGTCACAACACACAAGGCATCCCATCTACGGGCTGATAAAGCTGTACAAGGGCGACAGGGTAACTCTGAAGCTCCCAACAGGGCAGTTTGTGCTGGAGGGTCACGCGGCAGATAGGGTCAAAGTCAGGAGGGAAGACGTGAGCAACATGCTGAAGTTGCTGAAGGCAGGGCATGGCATACCAGCGGGCAAGGACTTCCCCACTCACCTGTCATTCATATTCTACTTCCTTGAGAGATTCTCAAAGAGCATAGCATACAAGAACCGCAGGAAGGAAACCATAGCATCTGATGTGGCAAACGCTTATACAAAACTAAACAGCATCATAAGGTTTGTAGACTAATCATTTCCTTCTGAGCTCTTTGACAGCTTCCGAGAGCGACCGCAGGGTCTGCATCATCGGCGTCATGCTGTCCTTTACTACCTTCTCGACCGAGCCCATCCTGGCTGACATCTCTGTTATGGACTCACCGTACTGGTTTATCGACGATCTTATCTGCTCAACCTCGTTCTTGTTCTTGGCATCTACCCTGTGGAACTTGTCCTCGAGCATGTCTATCTTGTCCTCGAGCCTCTTCATTTGGTCTGATATGTTGTCCACTTCCTTCCTAAACATATCCATCTTGTCTTCCATCATGGCCTCTACCATCTCTTCCGTCTCTCTCCTTGTCTCAAGGGATGATTCCTTGTGGGTCTGCCTAGGGCCCCTCACAGGAGGCAGCCCCTCGTCACCCAGGCCCGGTATTTTGAAGTCCTGCTCCACGTTCGGAGACGGTTCAACAGGCATCTGGTCCGGGTCAGGCAGGTCCGGGAGGTCGAAGTCGTTGTTCCCTCTCTGCTCCTCCATCCTCTGCATCTCATTGACCGAGAAAGGCGGGGATGGCGATTCACGCCCGCGCTGCTGGGGCATGGGAGATCCCTGGTCTTCCGGGAATATCCTTCTCCTGTCCTGCGAGCTCGGCGGTGCCGGGGGCGCATCGAAACCCTGGTCGGGCTGCTGGTATTGCTGTTGGTATTGTGGCTGTTGCGGCCCGTATTCAGCGGTCCCTGCGCTGTTCTTTAGCGCCATCTTCATGGCAGCATCCACCTCCATGGGTGAATACCCCTCTGACCTCAGGTTCCTTATTATCTCAGGCTCTGAAAGGCCCTTGTCAGAAAGCGTTCTCACCCTTGAGCTCGCAGAGGGCTTGCCTTTGGCCCCGGATGCCGGCGAGCCTTTCCTTTGCCCGCCCTTGTCCTTTTTCCCGAAAGGCAGTTTCATGAAAATCAACTATTAATTATTTTGTCAAAGTCACTTATAAGCTGAGGCCTTCTTAGCCTCTTCCAGCTTCTTTTCGATGAGCCTTTCAACCTCATCGCGGGTCAGGAACTCCGACTTGAGCGGGCTGTACATGTCGACAAGGCTTTCCAGCTCCTTTATGTTGGATACGCTTGCCAGCTTCTTTATCTCCTTTATGAGTTCCCTTATGGTCGATTCGAGTTTCGTGACGCGGTTATTAATCTCTTCTGTCTTCGCTGAGACCTCGGATACTGTCTTCTCCGTCTGCTTCCTCTGTGTGACCACGTTCTGCTCCACCGATTCCATCCTGGATTTCACAATGTCGGCCTGCTGCTCGAGTATCCTTATCCTGGCAGTGTCGGTGTTAGTCCTGTCCACCAGCTCCCTTATTATCGTCTTTATCGTCCTCTTCTGTGGCTGTTTAGCAAAAACCATAAAATTACCCACCCTGCGCCAAGCGCTTGCTTGTTTTATATTTGATGAGGCCGAATAAAAGCTTTAATTCTGCCTCCCCTAAATATAGATTGGGGGGGACAAATGCCAGTATGCAACTATGATTATGACGAGAACAAGATGCAGGTCCGGATAAACTGCCTGAGCTGCATATACGGCTCTTCTATAGAGGACTATCCCGACTGCATGGCGAGGGTCATAGACATAATACTCGAGGTCAAGAAGGTCACCTCCGTGACACTTGCCAGGAACAGGGAATACGAGTACGACTATCCGCAGGTAAAGCTCCTCGTCGAGATAGCCAATGTCATAGAGTGGGTGACCAGGGAGAAGCTGCTGTCCAAGACCAATATGGCAGGCAAGGAGTGCAGCAGATGCTACTCGGACTGGTTCTCCGTGATGGAGAACATAGTGACCGACCTTCTGAGGAAGGACCCCATAGGAGGCTACGTCGAGCTCATACGTGAGATGAGGAAGATAAACTACAAGATGAAGCGCGCTTCGTCCGACATATGCTACAAGTGCTACAAGAACTACATAGACAACACGCTCCAGCCGCTCAGGGAGAGGCTGGAAGCCACTGAGCTTATAAGGAAGAACATGAAGAACCTCGCCGGTTACCACGTCGGTGACAGGACCATATACAGGGACCTGTTCATGCCAACCATCAGGCCGAACTTCATGCTCACGAGGTACATGATAACGCCGCCAGAGGGCGGCAGGAGCGTCGACCGCTACATGGTGGGCGACACCAAGGTGGAGATATACAAGCTCCCCAATACCACCCAGTACTTCTACCACGCGCTCCCGCCAGAGTTCAGGATGAGCGAGGAGAAGTATTCTATACTGGACTCTGTCAGGAGGTACATGGCAACGCACAGGCCCAAGACCGCGGAATTCGTTAGGTCTGACAAGGTCAGGGAGGTCTTCTACAACATAGGTAAGGACATGACGGCCGACATGGCTGAGCAGATGAAGGCCAGCCTCACCACCAAGGAGCTGGATCAGCTCGCCGACATCCTGACAAGGTACACAGCAGGCATGGGTGTGCTTGAGGTCCTGCTGGCAGACGAGAAGATACAGGATCTTTACATAAACTCGCCCATAGAGAGGCAGCCCATACTCATATACCACCAGGATTGGGGGGAATGCAAGACCAATCTCATACCAACGATGGAGGACGCCGAGGCATGGGCCACCAGGCTGAGGATAATGTCTGGCAGGCCCCTTGACGAGGCCAACCCTGTGCTGGACACTGACATAAAGGTCCCTGGAGGCAGCGCAAGGTTCGCCGTGATAACCAAGTCGCTGTCGCCGCACGGCCTAGGGTTCGCTATCAGGAGGCACAGGGACAAGCCATGGACACTGCCGCTGTTTATAAAGAGCCGCATGATAAACCCGACAGCAGCAGGTCTGCTCTCGTTCCTCATAGACGGGACAGTGTCCATGCTCATAGCAGGCGGCCGGGGCGCAGGAAAGACGTCGATGCTCGGGGCACTCATGCTGGAGATATTGCCACAGACCAGGATAGTGACCATAGAGGACACGCTGGAGCTCCCTGTTGACAAGCTCAGGGAGCTTCATTACAACGTCGAGAGGCTGAAGAGCCGGTCCGTGATAACCAGGGTGGAGACCGAGATGCCTGCTGACGAGGCGCTGAGGACCGCGCTCAGGCTGGGTGATTCGGCAATGATAGTGGGCGAGGTCAGGAGCGTCGAGGCAAAGGCGCTGTACGAGGCGATGCGTATAGGCGCACTGTCCAACGTCGTGGCAGGCACCATACACGGTGAGTCCGCCTATGGCGTATATGACAGGGTCGTGAACGACCTCAGCGTGCCGCCCACATCCTTCAAGGCTACCGACATCATAGCGGTCTCCAAGACGCTCAGGAGCGCTGATGGGCTCCACAGATTCAGGAGGATGACGGAAATAACGGAAGTGAGGAAGGAATGGAGCGAAGACCCGTCGAGGGAGGGGGGCTTCGTGAACCTTATGGAATACTCAGGAAAGGAAGACAAGCTCAAGCCCACGGACACCCTGCTTAACGGAGAGTCCGAGGTCATAAACAGGATAGCGTCCTTAGTAAAGGAATGGTCAGGCAACTGGGACGCGGTATGGGCGGACATAGAGCTCAGGGCAAAGATAAAGGAGACCATAGTGAAGATGGCGGACGAGCTGAAGCGGCCGGAGCTGATGGAATCCGCGTGGGTTGTCAGGGCCAACTCAAAGCAGCACTTGATAGCAGAGGAGATAAGGAACGAGATAGGATACCCGGATCCCAAGAGGGTGTTCGAGAAATGGTACGCATGGTTCAAGTCAGCTACAGCGAAGTCCTCTGGGTGACATGCTCGTATATCACCGCAGCCTCCGGGTCGCCCCATTGGCTGTAACTTGATATCTTTCTGAAATCAGGACCGCCAAGCATCTCCCTGTACAATTCGGGCTCCGGGTTCTCGAAAACGTAGAACAGCACATATCTGGCACCGTTCTCCTGCATCGAAGACAGCAGGCCTTCGCGGTCGTTCCCGTATAGCTGCAGGGGCTTCCTCTCCGATATGTAGTAGATGTACGGGTATGAATCAGATACAACAACATCGCCTGGCGCAGTGAGGTTCCTTATCTCATAGCATGCGCTCACCAGGGCCGAAGCGCTCACTGTATCCGCACTCACTGACATGAGCCCGGACGCCGCGCTGAGGGCTGACACCACTATGACCAGCACAGCAATGGTCTCTCCCGCTCCTTTTGGCAGCCTTCTTACCAAGGAATGCACACCGAGGCCGCCGAAAGCAGAGAACACCGGGAGGTATGTGAGGAGGTATCTTGGCTCCTGCCTAGGGAAGGCGAAGTAGAACACCAGGGATACCATGACCGTAAGAAGCATCAGCACCGCCATGCTGCGGCTCTTTGTGTCCCATGAGGAGCAGATGCCGGGTATCATGGCCAGCCCCATGGCGCCGAAGAACAGCAGGAATCCGCCTATTATGGGTATGCCGCTTGGCCCTGAACCGGCATAGACGCCGAAGTTCAC
>QMZP01000006.1 GCA_003663225.1 Candidatus Aenigmatarchaeota archaeon
CGTTAAGCCTGAAGCTGTTGCTGGACGTGTTGTAGTCGGTGTCATTGGCGGTTATGGTCACGTTGGCGAATCCGAACCAGTTCGTGGCCGGGGTGAACGTTGCTATGTAATTGCCCTCCCTTCCGCTGAAGGAGATGGACATGCACGTTATCTGCCTGCACTCATATGACAGCGTGTAGTTGAAACTCATGTTGTCCCCGTCAGGGTCTGTGAAATGGTTGGAGAGGTTCAGCGTGGTGCTCGTGTCCTCCGGCCAGCTCAGGTCGCTGATGTTCTCGAACAGCACAGGCGCCCTGTTGACGTTCACGGTATAGACCTTCCATTCCTGCCTGTCAGCAGCAGCCAGCCTGTCCTGTACCAGAAGGGTAAAGTTGAAGCTGGCATTCACGTTGCCATCGAAAGGCACCCAGTATGTGTAGTTGGCCGTGGTGCCGTTGGTTGTTCCGTTTTTCCACCAGTAGTAGTCCAGGTTGTCGGATGGGTCGGGGTCATGTGATGTGTGGTAGAATTGGATGGTCTGGTTCTCGTATACGGTGAAATTGGTCGTAGCATTGGTAGCACTCGTCGACATGTTGCCCGGTATAACCCATTTCCACCAGTCTATGATCGGCTCGGTGTTTATGTCAGTAACCTCGAACGTGAACCTTGCGGACGTGCTCTCGCTTCCGTCGTCCGTCACTGTTATGAGTATGCTGTGATTGCCAACATCGTTGTTGCTGGGGGTGAAATTGGCGAGCGATCCCGCTGACGGGTCGGTCGCGTTTATGGGCTTGGCAGAGGTGTCTATGTCGAAGAATGTGGTGTTGCTGGAGAATGCCAGAGTGGAAGAATCGGGGTCGGTCGCGTTTATCCAGCACGTGAACTCAGTGGCTTCTTCCGCTATCCTGGTCGAGTTGCATAGGTACGTGAACATGGGCGGGTCGTTGACAGCCAATATGCTGACGTTAACTATCTGCCAGTCCTTCTCTCCCCCGGAATCGACAACGGATATGTTCATGCTGTAGTTTCCAATGTTCGCCTGCAGCGGCGTGAACCATACAGTCCCGCCGGTCGTCATGTTGAAGAAGTCCATCATGGACTGGTTTACATTGCTGGCATTGCTCGCGTTGAACGTGAATGTGTCATTGAAAACGCTGGACGGTATGCTCTTGTCCTGGTCTGATACATAGCTGTACATCTCCAGGTGGAAAGCAGAATCCTCGTACATGGTCCAGTTGTTGAACTGCAGGGTTGGCGGGTCGTTGACGTTCAGGACCTGGAAGGTTATGTTGGTATGGTTGTTGGCCCCGTGCATGTCAGTGAGCGTCACGAGCACGCTATGGTTCCCCACGACAGAATCATCAGCAGTGAAGTTTATGATTCCGGTAGTGAGGTTTATGTCGAACAACGTCGTGTTGTCGGTGAAGAATATATTGTCGCCGTTGATGTCGGTCACGTTGTCGCTCAGGTCGTAGTAGTATTCGTTTCCATCATAGACCGTGGTGTTCACCATGAAAAGATTGACGAAATGCGGCGGCCTGTTGTCGTATATGGTCAGGTTCAGCACGGTATGGTTCACCTGGCCTGTCCCGTCGGTCGCTGTTATGAGCACCATATGCTCCCCTGCATCAGACGCATCGGAGATGAAGGATATCTTGCCGTCGGTCCTGTTCAGGGCGGTCATGTTGAACAGGCCTGTGTTGTTGTTGGTGAAGTTTATGTGCTCGCTTCCATTCCAGTACATGTCATCATCCCAGCCCGTAACGGTGAAGTTGAAGGCGATGTATGCCCATGTGGTGAGGCTCGTGGCATTCCCTATGTTGTTGAACATGGGCCTGTCAGGGACGTTTATGGCCTCGAACGGTATCCTGGCGCTGGCTCCCACGCCCGAGTCGTCTTCGACCGTGACCAGTATGCTGTGGTTCCCTATCATGGTATCGTTGCCCGTGAAGCTGACCCGGGACGAGGCGTTCGGGCTCACTGGCGGGCTTATGCCCTTGCCCGTGGAATCGAGCTGGAACCACGATGTGTTGGTATAGAATATCAGGGATGATGAGTCAATGTCCGTCGCGTTCAGCCAGCATTCAAAGAGCTCGTTCTCTGTCACGTTGCGGCTGCTGTTGCACACGTATGTGAACTCAGGGGGGTCGTTGACGTTTATTATCTCAAGCCACATGGTCGTCCAGTTGAAACCTCCCCTGCTGTCATTGACGGTTATGTTTATCGAGTAGTTGTACCCTGCTATGCTGTTGTTGGCGGTGAAGTTGATTATGCCCGTGCTTTCGTTGATGTTCAGGAAGGTGTAGTTCGCGGTGAAGTTGAAAGGCACGTCGTTCTCCTCGTCGGTGGCGTTTATGTCGCATATGTACTCGACGTTCTCATAGGCGGACTCCCCCCTGCAGACCAGTATTATGGGCACGTCGTTGACCGGGTATATATTGTATGTCTGGTCCACTATGTCAGACTTGTCCGAGGAGTCGGTGCATATGAGCCTCATGACATAGTTCGTCGCGCCGTCTGCTTCTGTATCGGTGTCGCATGCCGACAGGCTCACGACGCCCGTATCGGAGTTTATATAGAAGCACTGAAAATAGGTGTCAGAGTCCCTGGAATAGTCCAGCTCGTCGTTGGCGTCAGCATCAGTACAGTTGGCGCTGAAGTCGTAGTTGCCGCAGGAATCCTCGTAGCATGCCACCGGGTCGAGCGGCTTGGGGCTTATGACAGGATAGCTGTTGGTTATGGTGTAGTTGTCGGATGCATTGAGCCACTCGTTGCTGTATGTGGCATTGGACCTGCAGGAGACGTTGAAGTCAAAGGTCCCCTTCCAGTTGAAGGTCTTGTTGTACCAATACAGGCCAGTGGTGCTGTCGAAGCTCATGTTATAGGGCCCCAGCCACGAGCCGGTTATGTTGAATGTGATATTGCAGAACACCACGTCAGGCTCCGGCCTCATGGGCGCTCCATCGGTTATATTGGTGAAGTTGGCATAGAACGTGACGTTCTGGCCGCTCTTCCTGACCAAGGAACCGCCCTTTTCCTCTGTCACATCCCATATAGTGAGCTGGGTATGGGTTCCTGCCGATGAGGTCAGCATCCCTGTCAGAGGCCCCCATGAGAGGGCGACGACAGACAAAACCGCAACCAAGAGAACAGCAGCGGAGAAGTAGCCCGACCCCCCGAGCATCCCCTTCTTTTTATAATGCATGGTTAATATATTATATAGAAAGGTTAAAATATCATTTTTCGGGGGGCATGGTAATGGTTGAGAAACTTGATCCTAAGGTAGTCGAAGACTATGGAAGGACCCTGCAGGCAATGAGGGATGAGACTGCAAAGGTGGTCGTGGGCCAGAGGGGCATAATAGACAGCATGATAGTGGGTCTGATGGCAAATGGCCACATACTTGTCGAGGGCATACCCGGACTTGCCAAGACGCTCATAATAAGGGCGCTTGCCGCGGTGTCGGGCTGCGCGTTCAACAGGATACAGTTCACTGTGGACCTGCTGCCCACCGACGTAACCGGCATAACTGCTTATAACAAGGACAAGGGCTTCTACGTCGTGAAAGGACCCATATTCGCCAACTTCGTGCTGGCGGACGAGATAAACAGGGCTCCGCCCAAGGTGCAGTCCGCGCTCCTGGAGGCCATGGCCGAGCACCAGGTAACCATAGGGAAGAAGACATTCCAGCTTCCCGACCCCTTTTTCGTGATGGCGACGCAGAACCCCATAGAGAGTTCGGGCACGTACAACCTTCCCGAGGCGCAGATGGACAGGTTCCTGTTCAAGCTCTACATAGACTATCCCACCACGGACGAGGAGCAGACAATCCTCAACAGGAACATAAACCTGAAGAGGTTCGAGGACTTCGGCCTGCAGGCCCTCACCAATCCTGAGAGCCTGAAGAGGATGCAGGAGGACACCAAGAAGATATTCATAAGCGACAAGATAGAGAAGTACATCGTGCGCCTCACGGATGCCAGCAGGCACCCGGAAAAGTACGGCATAGAGATGGGCATGTACATACAGTACGGTTCCAGCCCGAGGAATTCCATCAATCTCTTCATAGCTTCAAAGGCCAGGGCCATGATGGAGGGCAAGACCTTCGTGACCCCGCAGCACGTGAAGAAGGTGGCGCACGACATAATGAGGCACAGGATAATACTGAACTACGAGGGCATGGCCGAATCCATAAAGACAGACACAATAATAACAGAGCTGCTGTCCAAGGTCCCTGTCCCCGTATAGCAGGTGCTTTTTGGTATGTACAAGATGAACGTCAATGTTCTGGAGCTAGTGAAAAAGCTGGAGATAGGCCTGCAGATACTCGCAGAGAACAAGATAATGAGCACGTACAGGCGGGTCTTCAGGGGCAAGGGCTTGGAGTTTGAGGAGTACAGGGCATACGGTCCGGGTGACGATGCCGAGATGATAGACTGAAGGCATCCATAAGGTCCAACCAGACGTTGGTCAAGCAGTTCAGGGAGGAGAGGGAGCTGGACATATACTTCCTCGTGGATGCCAGTTCCAGCATGGTATTCGGCTCCACAGACAAGCTGAAGAACGAGTACGCTGCAGAGTTTGTGGCTTCGCTTGCCCACTTTATCTTGAGGGTTGGTGACAACGTCGGGCTCGTAATGTTCAACGACAATGTCGTGCACAACCTGCCAGCCGCGAACGGGAGCAACCAGTTCTACATGCTCCTCAGGGGGCTGGTTGACCCAAGCCTGTATGGGGGCGGCTACAACCTGGAGGAGGCCATACGGTTCATTATAAGGTCTGTGCAGAAGAAGGGCCTGCTGATAATAGTCTCGGACTTCATCGGGCTCAGGGCGGGGTGGGAGAAGATACTGAGGCTTGCAACAGGCAAGTTTGACGTGATAGGCGTCATGGTCAGGGACCCCAGGGACAGGGAGCTCCCGAGGGGGGTGGGCCAGGTTATGATATCAGACCCGTACACCGGGAAGACCATGCTCGTGAACCCTGACGAAGTGGGCCCGGCGTACGAGAACTATGTGAAGCGGTACGAAGCCATGGTTGAGGCCGGTTTCGCAGCATCCAAGGCCGACCTGATAAAGCTCGCTACCGACAAGTCATTCATCAAGCCTGTCATCAATTACTTCAGAAGGAGGGAGTTGATATTCTCGAGCTGACGTTCTCCAAGCCCGAATACCTGTGGTTCATGCTGATAGTGGTAGCTCTCATAGCGCTCCACGTGCTGAGCTCGAAGTACGTGAAGAGGAGGGCGATGAGGTTCGCCAACTACGAGGCCATGGAGAAGTTCACCGGGGACCGCATACTCTCAGGCAACTACATGACCCTCGCGCTTAGGGTGATAACGCTGCTGCTCGTGGTCCTTGCCATGTCCGGCATGACAGTATGGTACATGGGGCATTCCAGCGATTCTGACTATGTGCTGGCCATAGACGCGTCAGGCTCCATGATGGCAGAGGACTTCCAGCCCAATCGCCTGTCAGCAGCCAAGACCGCTGCCAAAACGTTCCTGGACACTGTGCCGGAGGACACGAGGATAGGGATAGTGTCCTTTGCCGGCATAAGCTTCATAAAGCAGGAGATGACCAATGACATGGAAAAGCTGAAGAAGGGGGTTGATAGGATAGACATAGAGACGGTGGGCGGCACGGCAGTGGGCGATGCCATAGTGGCATCCGTCAACCTTCTGGCGAATAGCGGGAAGCCAAAGGTCGTAATATTGCTGACAGACGGGCAGAACAACGTCGGGATAACGCTTGAGGAGGCTGTGGATTACGCCTCTGAGGAGGGCGTTGTGGTGGACACCATAGGGATAGGGACCGAGCAGGGAGGCCAGGTGGGTGAAGGATTCGTATCAAAGCTTGACTCGAGTGGTCTGAGATATGTAGCCAACCGCACAGGCGGCATGTTCTACAGTGTCAGCAATGTCGAAGAGCTGGCAGGTGTGTACGAGGGGATAGCCACTTCAGAGGAGAGGCTGATATCGTACAACGCGAGCACGCTGCTGCTGCTGGCTGCCATAGCGGTCTTCTTCATAGAATGGATGCTCACCAACACGCGCTGGAGCCTTCTTCCATGATTCACTGCTCGAACTTCTCTATCTCCACGAATCCCTCGCCCGTGAGGGTCTTCTTCACTGTCCCAGTGAGTGTGCCCTTGCCCTTATACTTGCCGCTGGTCTTGCTGACAGCGACTATGTTGCTGGTCTCGTCCGTGAACATGTACCAGAAGTCGCCTGTCTCCATTATCTGGTTCACGAACTTCACCTCGCCGTTCATGGTTACCCGCTTGCCTATGAAGTCGTCGAGGTTTCTCACGACACCGTCCACGCTCACTATCTCAAGCCCTTTCTTCCGGTCAGGCCTGGCATGCTGCGCCGGCTTCTGTGCTGCCTGAGGCTGGGGTTGAGCGGATCGCTGCGGTTCCGGCTTCTCCCTCTTTATCCTGGACTTTATCCTGTTGATTATAGCCTTCACATCAGGCATCCTGGGCTTGGACATCCCGGGCTTCTCCTTCTTCTCAGGATAGCCTGACACGCTCTGTATTATATACGCGGCCTCCCTGAGGGCAGAGTCGGCGTTCTCCTTCTTGACCTTCTCGCCGCCGTAATGCATCTCGTTCAGTTTCTTGAAGAACATCGTCCCCATCGTCTTGGTTTTGGTGTCCTTCGTGTGCTTCTCGAACTCGCCCCTGAGCTCATCTATGGTGAACTGGTACTTCATGCCGAGCAGCTCGGAGAAGAACTTCCTGAGCACCTCGGACAGGTCGGTTATTATCTTTTCAGGCGCGTTGCCCGATGCCTTTATCTCCCCTATCTTCTCTATGGCCGCCTTGCCAAGGAGCTGCTCCTTCGTAAGGTTGCTCTTGTCGCGCTTGGCCGTTGCGCCTATAGCCCTGACCCTGCCAAGACGCTCCTTTATGTTCTTCCTCTGTAGCCAAAGTATGGCTGCGACCGTCGCTATCAGGGCGAGTATTATTATGTAGAGCAATATCACCACCGGCTGCACTGGCGGGCATTTGTCGACGACCTTCCACCCCTCGGGTATCTCGCACGGTCCGGGGAAGGCCCTGCACTCACCAGTCTCTATATTTATTGCCCTCGTGACTACTTGAATGCATTTCTCAGGGCATGGAGGGCATGGCCCGCCGCAGTCAACCGCATCCTCCCCCTGGTTCCGTATGCCGTCGTCGCAGGTCGGGCATGGGTCGCACGGCCCGCCGCAATCCACCATTATCTCACACTTGCCGTCATGGCAGTTCTTTATGCCGTCAAAGCAGCTGGGATATGGGGTATAGATGCATGTCCTGTTCTCGTCAGGCTTGAAGAACTCCGTGCCGCAGTAGCTGAGGTCGATGCATGTCCTGGTCTGTATGCCGTTTTGCGAGCATACCGACCACTCTGTGCATCTCCAGTTCTCGAAACAAAGCACGGTCGGCGGGCTGGCGCCGCCTCCGCCCCCTCCGCCGCCATCGTCCGGCGGCGGTTTGGGCTTGGCAAGGACTGTCAGCACCCATGTATGGGTGTCATTAAGCAGCCCGTCAGTGGCTATGGCCTTCACCGTGTGTATGCCCTTGTAAGGGGCGGTATTTATGGTGACATTGTCATACATCTCGTTAGAGAGCGTCACGTTGTCTACCATCCAGCTGAAGGACGGGGAGGTCCCGTCCGGGTCAGTGGCGTTCACCTTGAACCAGGCGATCTCTCCCCAGTAATACCATATGCTCGTGGTTTTGTTGCCGGTCTCCTTGGCGCGCGTTGACTCGGCCTCGTTCGGGTACCAGTAGGTTATGTTCGGCGGGTGGTTGGTATGGACTACCGTGAAGGAAACCACTTCGGATACCCAGTGGAAGCCGTCAGTCACGGATATGTTTATGGTGTAGTTGCCCACATGGGTTGAGTTGGGGGTGAAGCTTATCTCGCCTGTGCTGGAGTTTATGTCGAATATGGTGGAGTTGTCGTGGAATGTGAGGGTGTCATTCTCCTCATCAGTCGCGTTGACCAGAAGGTAGTAGGGTTCGTCTTCTATCGCCGTCTGGGCGCCTATGTGCTCCAGTATCGGCGCGTCGTTGACAGGGTATATGTCGAAATGCACGACCTGCCAGTCCACATATTCCAGGTCGAACACGTAGATCAGTATGGAATAGTTGCCGACCTCGTCGAACAGCGGGATGAACGATATCAGGCCTGTCTCGGGGTCTATCTCGAACAGCGTGCTGTTGTCGCCGAACGTCAGCTTGTCCCCGTACGGCGTGAAAAGGTCCGGGTCAGTGGCGTTCACATCATACTGGAATATCTGGTCCTCGTACAGGGTCTGGTTGGGGATGAAGAATAGTATCGGGGCATCATTGACGTTTATCACAGTGAAATTTATGGTTTCAGAGTCGCCGGAGCCGCATGTGCTCTCGTTGGACCATATAAGGACCCAGTGCTCGCCCACCATGTCGTTCGTTGCGGTGAAGTTTATTACCCCCGTGGTCCTGTTGATATTGAAGAACGTGGCATTGTCGTAATAGTAGACTGTCTCTGTGTCATGGTCGGCAATGTCGTTGACCGTGTAGTCGAAGCGCTGGTTCTGTGTGACGTTCTTGTCTCCTATGGCCAGCTGGGGCGTCCTTGAGACGCATATGCCAACATTCCCCTTCTCTGACACCCTGGCAGTCTCAGGTCCCATGCCGCCCGTTATATGGGCAATCTTCTCAAGGGCCGCCATGGTGCCCACAGTGGATATTAGCATCGCGCACACAAGAAGCAGCGCAAGAAGGTTGTTGCTAATTCTGTCCATATATATTATTTATGTGTGGCATTGTTTTATATCCCTTGAAACCGGGGTTGGCAGGCTCAGGCTCTCCTGAATATGAGCCTCAGCATGCCAGTATACCGGGTTATGTACTCCACATCAGTCGGGGCATACGCCACGAGCTCTATGTGCTTGGGCTCGTCAGGCGAAACAAAGAAGTTGTTCTCTGATATTGTGACCACGCTCGATATGTTGCCTACAGCGAACGCTGTGACCATGCTATTCGCCTCTGCCTCGACCTTTATCTTCCTCTTGGAGAGGCTTCCCTTGGGAACGCTGCCGAAGTGTATGGCATCTGTATCAGTGTTGAACGCGCCTATGTTCTCGACAGAGAAGCTCATCGGTATCTCCACCACCGCCGTTATGTTGTAGTCCCATATCATTATGGACCCTATCACACCTATGGACGCGGATACCACAAGGGTCGCTATGATCAATATTATGCTCTTAGTCTTCATCGTCTTCCTCCTTCCTTCTCGTGTGTATCGCCTGGTATGCCACCAGCGCTATGAGTGCTATTATGACTACATGCGTCATGGATAGCTGGAAAGCGTTGAGTATCTTGAATTCCGTGGTCGCTGTGCTGTTGGTGTCTCTGTACTCAAGCAGCAGCCTGGCCACGTAATCCCCGGGCTCCTTGCCTGTGGTGTCCCAGTACAGGTCCTTCATGTGATATTCCTTCCACTTGCCTATCCTTATCGTCGGCCCCTGGGCGGTGTCAACGAGCGTGCCGTCCGGCTTCTCTATGTATACGGTGGGGTAGACCTCAGGTATCTCTGAGTTCCACGTGGACTGCAGCAAGGCATCGAACCTGGCAGTTGTTCCCTGTATGGTATCATTGACGTCGAACCTCTTGATATCTATGTTAAGCTCTCCCACCGTAAAAGTGCACATTGTACTGGTGACGTTGCCGTCATAATTTATGGTTGCCACGGCCCGATAGAAGCCGGCGTCCTGGCCGGTTGTGTCCCATCTGGAGCTGAAATGGGCCGTCTCCTTGGGCCGCAGGTACACGCTGCCCTCGTCCAGGCCTTTCTTGTCGAGCAGCTTGTCCATGGGAGAGAACACCTCGACATGCCCGTTCACGTCAACGAGGTCGATGCTGCCCCTGTTGAACACGTCTATGTCGAATACCGTATCCTCGCCCACTGGCGGGTCGTTGCACCGCATCTTGAGCTCAAGATACTTGGAAGGGTAAGGGACCCGCATGGATATCACGCTCTGGACACCCACTGTAGCGAATATGGCATCAATGCCCTCGGGCGGCTTCTCAGCGAACCCTATCTTCATGGTGTACTTGCCCGGGTCGAGGCTCTCAGGCATGTCAAGGGTAGCCCATATGCCTATGGCAGTCCTTGCCGGCAGATAATACGTCCTGTTGGGCAGTATTATATAGTCCTGGAGGTCCCCTGTGGTTATCGGCCTGACCACCATGTCCTTCTCGAGGTCGCCTATCATGACGAACGAGAAGTTCCTGTGAAGCCCGGGCTCGAAGTATATCTCCCTGTAGGCCGGCGTTATGCCTATGGCTGAGACAGTTGGCACGAACGCCAAAGCAAGCAAAAGGCACAAAACAAACCCCTTAAGCACAGCAAACCCCCGCTTTATTATTCTGTCCAAAGCTTATAAAAAGGAGGCCATGCATGGCCATCACAGGTGGCAGAACGCGTCCGCGCACGCGGGCACGCCAACGAACTCTATCCACGTTATCTTGTCACCAGTAGGCTCGTTCGGCGGTACGGTTGCATTTATCTCTATCTCGAGCTCATTGTTACCGCTCTGGAAGCTCATGTTCCATATGGCCAAGGTGGCTGACGTCGGGACGTTGGTAAACGAGGTCGTCGATGCCGGCGACCCTCCGTCGGCGTCGCATGTGGATGAGTTGTCGCCGCATTTGTACTGGAATTTTTCAGTCGGCAGGGATACCTGCTCGAAGAGCGTCTGGTTAGCGTAAAGCGTGACGTTAAGGTTGGTGGAGCCGTCGTTTCTGAGCGCGAACGGCCTCGGATGGTTGTCCTCTGTATCATTCATGAACTCAAGACCGGATGAAGGGGGGTTAAGGAAGAATACGACTTCCTGCCGCGTTAGCACGAGGGCTACTGTCTGGTTTACACTGACATTGACCATGCCCCAGACCTGGCCTGTTATCCCCTCTCCGGGAGAGAACACGTACTGGTCCAGTATGTCCATCGTGGTCATGGTCCCTGCAACAGAGACTACTATGGCGGCCACGACCAATACTGCAACCAAACTGTTTGATATCTCCATCAAATTACCCTGAGTTGTTTTCTGAGCCCGCTGTCACGGCGCCCGCAAGCTCGCTGGCAGGCTGGCCGGTGTCATTCACGTACACGCTCACCTTCCCGTATTCCTGGGCGGGCTTGAAGTTGGCGGAGCCTGCGGCCGGTATCTCCATTCCGCCGAAGTTCTTTATCGTCGTATCCATGACTATCCATGTGCCGACAGCGGAAACTATTATCACGGCGATTGCGAGCACGGCTACGATGCTTTTAGAAACTTCCCCCATTTTCCCACAGTATATTATTAAACGAGAAAAATATATAAACGTTTAGCTGGTCTCTTTTTCAGGGATTTACGGAAACAGGTCGCTGTATGCTTGTTATCACAGAACTGCCATAAACGACCTCTGTCCTGAGAACGTAATCCCCGGCGGGCAGGCGCGTCCTTATCCCGAGGTCCGAGATGTCCACGGTGTAGTTATGGGTCCCGGTGTATCCCTCACCATAATATTTTATTGATGGCAGTTTGCCGTCCCTTCTCTCGGAGGGCTCCCCCGACAGGTTTATGAACTCTTCGATGGGCATGGACTTGCTGCTGTCGTTCAGTGTCACTATGATAACAGAGCCTGCCGGTATCACTTTATCCGGGGACGTGGATATGCGTATCTTCGCGGTGACCTCACCCACGCCTGTCGGCGCTGTCACCATGCCTGTTATACCCGGCCCTGCCAGGAAGAACGCCGCAGCTATCAGAGTTATCGCCGGCAATATGAACGGGAAGTGCCTTTCGTGCATGCTTTCACCTTATTGGAGAAGCGCTATAAATCATTAGCGCTGCTCGCTCCTCCTCCTGAAGTAGAAGAACCACCCGGCGTTTATGCCTATCAGGGCGACCACTAGCAGCATTATCATGTTGCTCGTGCCCCCTGCACCTGTGGTCTCGACCGTCACAGCACCGGCGCCAAGGCCCATTATGTCCACGCGTATGTCGCTTACCTCGACATGCGTCTTCAGGTCCTTCTCCGTGGTCCTGCCGGAGTAATGCAGTATGAACCTGGCGTCATAGTCTCCGACCTTGACCCCCTCGGTGTCCCAGTAAGCATATATCTCCTTCCTCTCCAGTGCACCGACATCAGTCGAAGCCGTCTTCACATCAGCCACCGACTGGCCGTTGTCGTCCTCGATTATGAGGTTGCCGTATACGCCCGTTATCTTGTCGTTCCACTTGTTCTCTATGTTTATGTTGAACTTGGCAACGCCGCCCAGCCTGAAGTCCTTGACATCTATGCTGAGCACGTCTATGTACAGGTTGCCCACTGCGAAGTTCTTCTCTGCCGTGGTCACCTTGCCGTCATACCGGAGTGTCACCACGGCGTGGTACACGCCGGGATTGGTCTGGCCCGTCCATGTCAGCTTGAACTCCTTCATGCTCTTGGCCCCTATGCCGCTTTCGCCGCTCTCCAGCGTGGCTATCTTCTCGTTGGTCGGGCCCAGTATGTCCAGGGTGGCCTTTGCATTGGATATGTCTTCTGTACCAAGGTTCCTGGCCTTGACGAAGAAGTTGACCGGCTCGCCTGCCTGGGCTTCTGAGACAGCAAGGTCCAAGGTGGCATATTTGCCCGGATACGGGACCCTCACCAAGAGCTGGGTGACCACAGCAGTGGTCGCGCCTACGAAGGCGCCACCGCCTTCCTTCTCTTTCGGCAGTTCCATGGCCACTATGTCAACCTGGTGCGTTCCGGGCTTCTCGACGCTTTGGGGAAGCCTCACGCTATACTTGCTGCCCTTGGAGTCATCATCTGACGAGAATGTCATTATAGTGTCATACAAGGCCACCCAGTCACTGTATGGCCCTTCTTTCACATACACAACAACATCCATGTCCTTGTGCTCGTTGTTTATTATGGTAAAAGGCACTTCCTTCTCAAGCCCGGGCTTGAAGTCTATTGTAGTGCCGCCCGGTGTTATGCCTATGGCCAGCGCGCTGCCCGACGCCACGGATAGCGATATTGCCATGGCTGCCAGTATCACCAGCATCCTGCACATATCATGCCTGCCTTGCAGTGACATTCTCATCATTCCCTATGCCTACAGTCTGGTTAATGCCCACAACCATACCAGTGAGCCCGCCAGTGGTTTCCCTCTCGAGGCTTATGGGTGTGTTCCCGGTATTCTTCAGCCACCCGTCCCCGCGCGACACCGAGACCTCTGAAACCACGGTCACCATGCCAGTGGGGCTGCTCAGGCCGTCGGGGGAGACGACCTTCCAGTAGTATGTCCCGAAATCCAGCGGTGATTCGGGTGTGTATGCCGTCCCTTCCACTTCCTTCGTGACAGGGGAACCAAACTCCGGGTCTTCATCCAGCATGAACGTGACAGCGCCCTGAAGCCCTCCCCAGGAGAACACAGGCTTCCTGTCAGTCGTTTCATCGCCCATGGGGGCCCTGATAGGTATGTAGAAGAGGTTCATGAGCATGGCTATGACCACTATGTTCGCCACTATCGCTATCCACATCCATGAGCTAAACTTCCTTGACATACCAACCAGTCATTGTTATGGTAGACGACCTCTCGCCAGACGGCTCGCCCGCGGGGACCTCAACCGAGATATCCACCTCCACGCTGTCAGTGGCATTGGACCAGTTGAAGTAGTCCAGGAACTTGGTCCCGTTCTCCGGTACCTGCGCCCAGTCATACGTCGAATTGGTCCAGTTGACGTTGAGATAATTGGGAGAGCCGGTCTCATTGTCCGCCTTGAACATGTAGTAGTCAGAGGGGTACTGTATAAGCGTCCACAGCATGGAAGCCGACATGTTGACGTCGTTCATGCAGTTGCCGTCGTTCTGCAGTATGAACGGGGTGGGGTCGTCGTCCGTGGTGTCGTCGGCGTCGCCCTGGTTCATGGAGCCGAAGTCCAGCTCCTCCTGGTTCAGGCTGAGCATCACGACCGAGAACAGGGTTATGTTCCATACCTCGCTGCTGGAGCTGTTCAGCTCCCCGTCGTTTGCCTTCACTGACCAGTTGTAGTAGTAGTTGTCCCTTTGGAAGTACTTCAGCTTGCCCTGCAGCGTGTAGTTGGAATCGGCTATGCCTGATATTATACGGTTGTCGTCGCTGCAGCTCCCCGCTATCGGCGTGGTGTTGAAGCATGTTATGTTGAGTATGTAGGTAAGCGGGTCGTTGTCCGGGTCAGTGGCGTTTGTCCAGTTGAACTTGGGGTGCCTGACGTATATGGGAC
>QMZP01000007.1 GCA_003663225.1 Candidatus Aenigmatarchaeota archaeon
ACCTGAAGAGGCATGGAAACAGGCTCAGCGGCAGGGTGGGGCTCTACATAATGCCGGATCACCGTTCCATAGAGATAGACGATCACCTTGAGTTCTATCTGGCAGAGAAGATAATGGAATACATGAAGATGACGGACAGGCCTGACTTCAGCAACGTGAAAGCGCTTTTCCTGGACTTCGATGGCGTTGTTACCGACAATACGTTCAGGCTGGACAAGGACAAGAATGAGACAGTGAGGTGCGACAGGTCTGACGGTTTTGCCGTGGAAAGGCTGAAGAAAGCGGGAATAATGGTCTTCGTTATATCCAAAGAAAAGCACCCCGTGGTAACCGTTCGATGCGAAAAACTGGGGATAGAATGCGTCCAAGGCATAGATGACAAGCTCCCGCTGATGAAGAAAGAAGCCGAGAAGCACGGCCTTGCCATGGACGAAGTCGCTTTCATGGGGAACGACGTGAACGACATAGAATGCATAAGGTCAGCAGGCATAGGCATAGCAGTGAATGACGCTTACCCTGACGTGTTGAGGGCCGCAGACTACATAACCTCTCGTCGCGGCGGCAACGGCGCCATAAGGGAGGTGGCTGACTTCATACTAGAGGACAGGAACCTGCCTGGCTAGCCTCTTGACAACGCGCCTTATAGGGCCCATTTTCAGTCCCGTCTTCTTCTCTATCCTTTTCAGCAGCTCAATGTCCTCTCTCTCCAGTCCGCCAAGTGCCATGAGCAGCGTAGTGTACACGAGAATGAAACCTATGAATGCTGGTATAAGCACGGGCAGGCTTATTACAGGCACAGCGACATCGATAGCGAGTATGAAAGCGCCCGCACCTGACCCGGCAATGACAGACCTTGCAAGGCTCTTGCTTATCGGGGACACGCCCGATATCCTGTATCCCTCTATCATGTAAAGCGTTATGTACACGATGAACATGGCGGTCGTCGCTATAGCAGCTCCGAGGGCAGCGTTGCCCATAGAACCGTAGAAAGGTATAAGGACGTACGCGAGGGAGGCGTTAACCGCTATGCATACAACCGAGTTGAGCAGATGGAGCCTGGTCTTCTCATATACCTGAAGCATGCCAACCGACACGGCACTCATTGGGTAAAGGAAGAATCCTATGGACAGCACGCTGAGTACGGGGCCCGCTGCCATGTATTCTGCCCCGAAGAGCGTGTTCATGACAACGTTGGGATACAGCAGCATTACCATGAACAATGGCAGGTTGAGGAAGAACATCCATCTGAACGTAGTCCTGCTCACCTTTGATATCTGTTCCTTCTTCCCCTGGGCGAACATGGTAGCCGTTATTGGCACGAAGAGGGCAGTCAGGGCGCTTGGTATCATCATGAGGAACCGTGCGCTGGGGAGAGCGCTTTGGAATATGCCCACGTCGAGCGTGCCCTCTCTCAACGCGCCCAGTATCAATGTCCCGAGTTCACCGTTGAAGTTCCATATTATGCCGTATAGCAGGACGGGCCATGCAAACGAGAAAAGCTTGCGCTTCATGCTTGTTCCCTTGACGTCTATGCTGAATATAGGGAAAACCCTGGTGAGAAAGTAGACAGAGAGCGCCGCTGTGAAGGCGTAGCCTATGACATAGGCTGCCGCGGCCCCGCCGACCCCCAGGCCAGCCCAGAGAACGACAACCAAGGCAGCCAGTGTTATCACGGTCTTGCCTATCTTCCTTGCCAGCACATCATACATGGCACTCTGGAATGCCTGGGTGGCTGATATGCATATCTCTATGGCAGGTGCGAACAGCAATATGAATGACATTATCCTTAGCACCGGGCCCATGGCAGGCTCCGTGAATATCTGCGCTGATATGAAGTCAGACAGTATGAAGAGAATTGCGAAAGACGCTAATGAGATGGGCACGGATATCTTCAGTGCTGATGTTATGGCACCCTTGACGCTGGAATAGTCCTTCTTGCCTCTGTAATAGGCGGCATACCTCTTGGTTGCAGCGTTCATCTGGAAAACCGCGAAAGTTGTGGCCACACTGAGAAGAGAGAACGCCAGGAACAGCAACCCGTATTCGCTTGGTGTCATGGACCTTGCAATAACTATCCTGGTCAAATATCCCAGCCCCCTGTCCAGGAACGCGCCTATGAAAGAGAGGCCTGCCCCTGCTGCAACTACCTTGAACACACCCTCCTTCCCGGTCGGCAGTCTGTCCTTCCAGCCGGACTTTGGCATGGATTAAAGTTGACGGGCTGTTTAAAATTTGAAGCGATTAATGGTGCATAAAGCATTTAAATCATGGCGACTTCATAATACTACAATCGTAGTAAGTGTGATTGAGTGAAGAAAAAGGTGACACTGAAAATACCTCACGAGCTATACGTCGCATTGCATGGCATGATAGATGGCACGGGCTTCAGCTCCGTGAACGAGTTCGTGGTCTTTGCAATGCGCATGATAGCGAAGGGAGGGAAACTCAAGGAGGACAGCAAGTTCACTCAGGAGGACATAGACCGGGTGAAGAAACGCCTTGAGGAACTGGGCTACATCTGACGTGATGACATGGACCATATTGACGAGCTTGAGAGCAAGAGCATATACATAATCAGGGAAGCCTACAAGCAGTTCAAGAAGATATCCATGCTGTGGTCTATAGGCAAGGACAGCACGGCACTGCTCTGGCTATGCAGGAAGGCGTTCTACGGCAAGATACCGTTCCCCGTGATGCACATAGACACGAGCTACAAGTTCAAGGAGATATACGAATTCCGGGACAGGTACGCCCAGGAATGGGGACTCAAGCTCATAGTGGCCCGGAACGAAGAAGCCATAAAGAACGGCATGGGGCCGGACAAGAACAAGCTCAACTGCTGCACAGAGCTGAAGACCAACGCGCTCAAGCAGGCAATGGCACAGCATAATTTCAGGGCCCTGCTGCTCGGGATACGGAGGGACGAGCACGGCATCCGGGCCAAGGAAAGGGTGTTCTCTCCCAGGAATCAGGAGTTCCAGTGGAACTACAAAGACCAGCCACCTGAACTCTGGGACCAGTTCAAGAACAAGAGCGACGAGGAGACACACCTGAGGGTGCACCCAATGCTTCACTGGACAGAGCTGGACATATGGAAGTATGTCCAGAGAGAGGGCATGCCCATAGTCAACCTCTACCTGGCAAAGAAATACCCGGATGGCGTGAGCAGGAGGTACAGGAGCATAGGATGCGAGACATGCTGCAATCCGGTGGAATCAGAAGCCGATACAATCGATAAGATAGTGGATGAGCTGGAGACCACGACCGTGGCTGAAAGGAGCGGGCGGGCGCAGGACAAGGAGCAGGCATACATGATGCAGAAGCTCAGGGCACTCGGATACATGTGATTGCATGACAGGCGAAACACATAGGAGGAGCATCGCTAAGGCGATAAGCTGGAGAGTGTTGGCGACACTGACCACGATGCTGCTGGTATACGCATTCACTGCCCGACCGGACATCGCGCTGGGTGTGGGACTGCTGGAAGCGGCCGCGAAGATGGTGATATACTACACGCATGAAAGGGCGTGGAACTCCGTAAGATGGGGGATGATGAAGGAGGAAGCGATATGAACCCCACAGAAGCGACGATAAGGAACCCGGAATTCAAGGTATGGGAATCGGAAGGATGGGTTGCCATGCTTGACCGGTACCCGATAGTCGAGGGCCATACGCTCTTGATGCCGAAGCGCGAGGTAGCGCATGTGACAGAGCTTAATGATGATGAGGCTGCCTCGATGGGGGCGGCGATAAAAACGGTGTCCGGAATGCTGAAAGGCGCATATGGCGAAGGCCTGCTGGTATCGATGAAATGCGGTGAGGGCTCTGCAAGGACCATATCGCACCTGCATGTGCACCTGATACCCCGGAAGTCCGGGGACAGGCTGTGGGACGCCGGCAAGTCCAGGATAGTGCTTGACAGGACCTCGGGGTTCCCGAGGCTTGACGTCAGCGGGGATGAACTGAAGGAGACGCTGAAGAAGATAAGAGGAGAATGATATGGAGAAGCATGAAAGGGACCACATGAGAATAGTGATAGTGGGCCATGTCGACCATGGCAAGTCCACGCTCATAGGCAGGCTTTTCTTTGACACCGACTCCCTTCCTGAGGGAAGGATGGAGGAAGTGAAGAAGGCGTGCGAAGAGCTCGGAAGACCCGTGGAGTTCGCCTATCTCATGGACCAGCTTGAGGAGGAAAGGGAGCAGAACGTCACCATAGACACTGCCCAGACATTCTTCAAGACCGACAAGAGGCATTACGTGATAATAGATGCTCCGGGTCATGTCGAGTTCGTGAAGAATATGATAACGGGCGCGAGCCAGGCAGAGGCCGCGATACTCATAGTTGATGCTGAAGAAGGCGTCCAGGAGCAGACAAAGAGGCATGCCTACATACTGAGCATGCTGGGGCTGCAGCAAGTCATAGTGGTCCTGAACAAGATGGACAAGGTTGACTACTCTGAAGAAAGGTTTGAGGCGGTCAGGAGCGACATCAGCAGCTTCCTCGGCAGGATAGGCATAGAGCCTTCATACATAATACCCATATCTGCAATGGAAGGTGACAACGTGGCGAATGTGTCGGACAAGATGGCATGGTTCGACGGCCCGACCATACTCGAGGCATTGGACACATTCAAGGCCTCGCCCAAGGACATGAGCAAGCCGCTGAGGTATCCTGTGCAGGATATCTACAAGGTAGGCGATAAGAGGGTACTCGTCGGGAGGGTGGAATCAGGGATAATGAAACCCGGCAAGGAAGTCATGCTACTGCCTTCCGGCAAGAAGACCAAGGTCAAGAGCATAGAGGTCTTTGAAGGCCAGAAGGAATCCGCAGGCCCGGGCGAATGCATAGGCATAACCATAGAACATCCGCTGTTTGTGGAGCGCGGGGAGATAGTGTGCGAAGGCGGCAGCCCCCTTTCATCCGACACCATAAAGGCTCACGTCTTCTGGATGTCAAAGGAGCCCTACACGCTGGGAGAAGAAATGCTTTTCAGGTGCGCAACCCAGGAGATAGGGTGCAAGATAGAATCGATAGACAGGAAGCTTGATTCTTCCACACTGGAGAGCAAGGAGGACAGCCCCGCAAACCTGAGTGACATGGAGATAGGCGAGGTGACACTCAAGCTCAAGTCACCCGCTGTCGTTGAGAACTTCAACGACATACAGGAGCTTGGCAGGTTCGTCCTGACCAAGGGCCTGGACGTCAGCGCTGGCGGCATAATATCAACCCGGGATTAGTGTTACCATGGACAGACCTTTTGTTGTTCTTGCAATCGACGCACTGGAGTACGAGCTCGTGGAGCGGTTCGGCTGCAAGAACCTGAAACAGGAGAATTACAACAAGACCGACATAAGCGAGTTCAGCCAGCCAAGGACCATGGTCTTATGGAGCTCCTTCCTGACAGGTGAAAACAAGGAAGCTGATATCCTAGCGAAAGGCGACAAAGAGATGTGGAACACGAAGATAGAAACCAAGGACACGTTCCTTTCCGGGTTCTCAAACCCCAAGGTGATAGACCTTCCGGGATATTCCTATGACAAGAAGCAGCATGACGAGGAGAGAAGGCTGCTCAAGGCATTCTTTGATACAGATGACCCCGAAAAGAAGGACAAGATAATGAAGGAGTACAACAAGAAATCGTTTGACCACCACAAGCAGGTAAAGGATGAGTTCATGAAGTCGCTTGAAGGGTGTCATGACCTCGTCATAGGCTACTTCAGCATGGCTGACGTTGTGGGACACCTGAACTTCGGAAACACCGCGATGATGAGAATGATATACGAAGAGCTCGATGAGCTGGCAGGCAAGCTCAGGTCCATGGGTTTCAGCCTGCTCATATTGTCCGACCACGGCATGATGTCCGTGGGGAAGTTCGGCGACCACAGCAACTACGGCTTCTGGTCCACAAATTTCGACGTCGAGAACAGGAATTACAGGATAACGGATTTTGGCACAATCATAACAAACAACAAATGATAGTTTCTGGTAAGTACCATACGTACCCAACCTTTTAAACTTTCTACCAATACATAACCAATATGTGATTGGTATGAGCATGAGCTACATGTGGTCGGTCTTCCGCTGTGCGAAAACCGGGGAAACCCCTGTGCCGCAGGATTACAACGACTGCGTCAGGGCGTTCAGGTGCGGCGCCAGAGTGAAAGGGGTCTCAGGCAGGCTAGCGAAGGAGTACGTGCCAAGGGATATGCCGCCTGATGTCGAATCGGTAGTGGGGACCTATGACATAGACTTCGACGAGCCGTACGGGAGAAGGAGAGTGAGCCGGTTCCACGGGAACCTTGTTTCCGACCACGGGGGATATTCCCTAAGAAGCGTTGAGATGGTTGGCAGAGACATAGGCGTGGTCGGCGACGACTTTGGCATGGATGTTGTAATGGGGAACGACCTTGATGAGCTGATATGCGGACAGAATAGGTCACATGTGCCCGTTTCTCATTAGCTCCTTCTCGGTCTCCAGAAGAGCCTTGTGCGTGCCTACGTCCCTGTATATGCCTTCGTGGACATAGGCGAAGCATGGCAGGCCCTTCTCTATCATTAGCCTTATGGAGTCTGCTATCTGGTACTCGTTCTTGGCACCCCTGGGAGTGTCCTCTATGAGCTTGAATATGTCATGGTCGAACACGAACACACCGTTGGCGCCGAGGTGCCTACCATCAGTCTTGAGCCTCTCCAGGTCCTCCTTGTCTGTGGGCTTCTCGAATATTTCTGTCACTCTGCCCTCTCCGTCTATCTTGGCTATCCCGTATCTCTCGGGCTCGTCCACCGGTGACAGGCCAAGCACGCACTTGGCCCCGGTCCTCTTCTTTATCGCCAGCATTTCCTTCACTATGCTGTCCTTTGGCTCTATTATCTCGTCACCGAACGTCACGAAAAAATCCTCGTCCTCGTCTATGAGGGGCTTGGCTGTGTATATGGCCCTTGCGACACCGCTCAACTCTGTCTGGAACCTGTATGAGACATCCACTCCTGTCCACTTGCCGTCCTTCAGGTAGTCCAGCACTGCACCCTTGTTGTTCCCTACTATGACTATTATGTTGTTCACGTTGCCTGCCTTGAACATGTCTATTGCATGCTGCAGCAGGGGCTTCCCGCAGACGTGTATCATCTCCTTTGGTATGGAATACGTGAGAGGTTGCAGTCTCGTGCCCTTGCCCGCTGCCAGTATGACACCTTTCATGCTTCCACCCCCAAGTTCCCTGGCCAGCAGACTCCCTCGAACCCCTTCACCTTCTCGGGATCCAAGACCTTCCTGGCCTCTATTATCACGTTGCCCTTCATGCGGCTGAAATCGGTGTCAGAGAGGGCCTTGAAGTCATTCCATTCGGTCAGTATCAGGCATGCATCCGCATCATTGATGCAGGATGCCGCATCATCCTCGTAAGAGATATCGGGGTGCAGTTCCCTCATGTTCTCCATGGCCTGGGGGTCATATGCGGATATCCTCGCCCCCTTGCCTTTTAGCTCCCTTATTATGTCTATTGATGGGGCTTCCCTTATGTCATCGGACTCGGGCTTGAACGCCAGGCCGAGCACTGCGACTTTCTTGCCCTCCAGACCGCCTGCCCTTTCCTCGAGCAGGCCTGCTACTATGCTCCTTTGCTCCCTGTTGACCTTTATGACGTTGCTGAGTATGCGCGGCTCGCAGCCCAGTTCCTTCCCCTTCGCTACTATAGCCGCGACGTCCTTTGGAAAGCATGAGCCCCCGAATCCGGCACCCGAGTCAAGGAAGCTGGGAGATATCCTTGAATCCATGCCGACTCCCTTCATCACGTCGTATGTGTCTATGCCCATCCTCTTGCATATGTTGCCTACCTCGTTGGCAAACGATATCTTGGTCGCGAGAAGCGAGTTGGCAGCATACTTTATCATCTCCGCTGTCTTCAGATCCGTCCTGAGGATGGGCGCATCGAAATTATCATAAAGGCCCGCTATCACATCTCCGCCTCTCTCATCCAGTGACCCTATCACGACCCTGTCGGGCTTCAGGAAATCCTCGAGCGCCCTACCTTCCCTCAGAAACTCAGGATTCATGCACACCCCGAAGTCCGTGCCTGCCTTCTTTCCGGAGCCCTCTTCCAGTGCCGGTATGACTGTGCCTTCAGTCGTGCCTGGCACGACAGTGGACTTCACCACAACAACATGGAATCCGCCCTTCCCCTTCAGCGCCCTGCCTATGTCCCTTGCTGCCCTCTCTATGTAGCTCAGGTCTGCGCTGCCATCCTCTGATTGCGGTGTGGGGACCGATATGAACGTAATATCCGTATCAGACACTGCCGGCAGCAATTCCATCGTTGCCTTCAGCTTCCCGTTCCCTACCACCTCCCTGAGATATTCCTCCATGAACGGCTCGTATATCGGCGACTCACCTGAGTTTATCTTCCCGACCTTGCCCTTCACTATATCCACGCAGGTGACGTCATTCCCCTTCTTGGCGAAACCGACGCCTGTTGAAAGCCCGACATAGCCAGTACCCACTATCGATATCCTCATGCCCCTCGCTGAATATATTGGGAGAGGCTTTAAAACGGTTTGTGGACGTTTGGTCCATGGCTGACATGGTAATTTATACTAAGATTACAATAATTAACTATGAGAGGCATCTCCATAGTCTCTGGCGTTATATTCCTCGCGATAAGCATAACAGCGGTCTTTCTCATATACCAAACCGGCATGCCGGTAGTCAAGAAGATGCAGGCAGCAACCGCGATAGAAAGGATGAAGGGCGTCTTCTCAGACCTTGACGAAATAGTGCAGCAGGTGGCTTCTGAGGGCAAGGGCTCCAAGAGGACGCTTTACATGAAAGTGGACCCTGGCAAGGTCATAGTGAACAGCACTGAGGATTCCATATACTGGGTGCTTGAGACGGATGCAGAGGTAATATCCCCGCGCACGTCCCAAAAGCTTGGCAATTTGGTGATAGGTTCAAACATGGAAACCCGCGCTTTCGAGGCCAACTACACCTTTTCTGACCCAGAAATCCCATGCTATGTGCTGGAGAACGAACACCTGAAAGCATACCTGAAGAGGATAGGAAGCCCGTCCAGCCAGCAGAACTATGAGACGAAAGACATACTCGTGGCCATATACAACAAGGACATGAAGCAATGGCTGAACAACTCCGGCCTGCTCGACATAAGCGTTGACTTCAATTCCACTTCCAAGTCCGGCACAGGATATACCATGCTGTCGGACTCCGGCTACAACCTCCCATACGCGACCGTGTCAGCTTACATTAACTCCACCCACATAGAGTACTACGTTAACTTCACACTAGAGTCCGGTGCGGACTTCATGCAAATCGAGGCGTCTCTATAGGTGTTGACAATGATGAAAGGAATATCCCCGATAATATCGACTGTGATACTGATAGCCATAATATTTTCGATAGCAACATTCGTCTCGCCATGGATCTTCCAGCTGATAACAAGCACCACAAACCAGACGTCATCGGACACCAGCACCGAGATAAAGTGCATGAACGCGGCATACGATTTCGACACGGGATACGGAACTTATGGTGTCAAGTGGGAATTCTCCACGCAGAACGACACTCTTGGAGCAAGGATAAAGAACACGGGCACGGTCAACCTGCACAGCTTCCAGTTCGAGCTGACGTTCAATGATACCATCATAAGCTATCACAACGCGACGTCCGGTACCCAGAGGACCAGGGCCAACCCACTGAAGCCTGGGCAGTCAGCCTTCCTGAACGCCAGCTTCACGGACAATGTCAACGACACCCTGACAGCCATAAAGATACTCAACGGGCCATGCCCGTCGGTCTACGTGAGCCAGGAATTGTGAACGCATCTTATTAGTCCTTTTATATCAAAATCTATACAATAATATACTGGGGGATGCCCTTGCCTGAGGAGCCTAAAAAGGATATCATCAAGCAGCTAATTACTCACATGAATACCGTTGAGGATAAGATAAACCTTGTAAAGGACAGTATAGCGGAGACAGAAGACCTCATAATGGTCAACAAGCTCGACATAATAAACCTCAAGAACCAGATAGAGAAGCTGAAGCTCTCCACGCCCGAAGTATCCCCGGAGACTCTCAACAAGCTAAGGTCAATAGAAGAGGTCGCCGACAAGCTCCAGATAGACAAATGGAAGAACATGGAGAAGGACATCGAGGGCATAAAGTCGTACCTCAAGAAGACGGGCGGCAGGGACATGGACGACGTCACTGCGAGCCTGCAGCTCATGGACCAGAGGCTCAAGAAGCTCGAATCGGGCTCGGTGACCAAGAGCGACCACAAGGTCGTGATAAAGAAGCATGACAACCACGAGAAGGCGATAAGCGACCTCCACAAAAGGGTAAAGGAAGTTGAGAAGAAGACCGAGCACCTGAAGAAGTGCCCGTCCTGCGGCAACCTTGTCAAGATGGACGCGAAGTTCTGTAACAGGTGCGGAAAGAAGGTATGATGGTTGATAAGATGAAGAAATGCCCCAAGTGCGGAAAGAAGTATCATGATTCGGACAACTTCTGTATAGAGTGTGGAGCGATGCTCAGGCCGGAGGGAGGCCAGGTGCCTCAGCACACAAAGGAGCTGCAGAAGAAGGTCAGCATACTGGAGAAGAAAATAACCAAGATGCCAAAGCCCGCGCCTGCCAGGGATGTGGGCAGCCTGAAGAGCAAGGTCGCGACCCTGGAGAAGAAGATGGGCGATTCCACTTCAACGCTCAAGGCGTCCATCAGGGACGTGGACAAGAAGGCAGAGATGCTGGGCAAGGTCAAGGTGACACCAGAATCGGACTCCGTTACCATCGTTAACGAAATATCATCGCTCCAGAAGAAGATTGATGAGCTCAATCAGTCCATATCGGCTCTGAGGACCCAGATGCCAAGGTCAGAGCACATACTCATGGAGATAGAGGAGAAGCTCAGGAATACCAGCGGCGCCATATTCACCAAGCAAGAGCACGAGATAGGGGAGATGAAAAAGAGGCTCCAGATGATGGAGACCCGCGTCCAGGAGGCAGAGAAGAACGTTGAGGAGGACATAGAGAAGATGAAGAGGCAATCCGCGGAGAGCGAGCTGCCGAAGTTCCTTAACGAAGTAAAGGAGAGCAAAAAGAAGATAGAGGCATTGGAGGCCATGAAGACCGAATTCGACGAGATAAAGAAGCGCTCGGCGTCATTCAATGCCAAGGAGATGAAGGAGAACATACTCACTGAATTTGAGAAGATAAACACGGACCTCGTGGAATCGATAGAGAAGAAACGCAGCGAGATAGAGAGGATAGAAGAGGAAACGGCAAGGATGAGAGACGGTATAGAGTCCCTAAAGAACATCGAGGACAAGATAAAGGGCATGGACTCTGAGAACATATCCAGGGACCTCGAGATACTCAAGACCAAGACAAAGTGGCTCGAGGAGCAGGTGGAAGGCCTTAACATGAAGCCGCTGCACGAAAGGATAAAGGAGCTTGAGCTTGAGCTGAAAAGGGTGACCAGCGCATCGCCGCTGGTCGTGGAATAGGACCAATCAAAGCTTTCTCCAATAGAAGCGTCATATGGGTTTTTTGGACATCTTCAGGAAAAGGGAAGCGGGGCCTGAGATAGACGACTCCCTGCATTCAATCCCCCTTTGGGAACTCCCTTCGTGGATGGAGGAGCAGTTCGGGGACGAATTGGGAAGGAACAAGAAGCTGGCCACGAAGATACATTCAGACATAATTGGGGCAGCTTCCGATGTCAGGGACATGGCCATGAGGCTTGAGAAGTCCAAAACATGCGGCAGCGACAGAGTGAACACCATGGCAAACATGGCGAAGGACTCGTTTGTCAAGAAGACGCTGTCTACCATGAGGAGCATAAAACCCTCGGAATGCGATTGCTCCTATACTTCCCTCAAGAATCTCAGCTCTGACGTGAGCGGCGTAATCAGGGAGATAAGCAGCGCGTCACCGAAGCAGCTGTTCATGTTGTCGAAGTACTTCAACGAGGATAGCACGAAGTTCATGAACAGCCTCAAGAAACTCGAGCACAAGAACGCTGAACTGTCGGAATTCCTTAAATCGGGCGGCATCATCCTCAAGCTATCATCGGACACGGAACGCACGCTTGGCAGGATGAGGTCCATGGTAGATGAGATGAAAGAGAAGCGGGGGGACGAGGAGAGGATAAAAGCCCGCATAGACGAGCTGGACAGAGAGAAGAAGAAAGCGAAGCAGGATATGGAATCCCTCCTTTCGGGCAAGGAATGGATGGAGATGAAGAAGCAGGAGCAAGAGGAGGCATCCATAGAGCGCGAGATGTCCGAGATAGCATCGGAAGCTAACCAGCTATTGAACCCTTCCCGCAGGCCGCTTAAGAAGTTGAAGCATACTCTGGGATCAAATAAGAAGCTTCCGGATGACCTATTCATGGACGTGGTGATGGCAGGCAGGACGGAATGGCTCAGGGGCATGCTCGAAAAGGCGGTCGAAAAAGAGCAGGAGGGGGAACTGAACCTGAAGAAGAGCGATTCCGACAAGATAAGGGATGTGCTCTCCGGGCTGGACAGCATAATACCCAAGCTCACGGGAAGGTATGAGAAGCTGCGCACCGCTCTCGGGGGCGAAGGCAGCAAAATGAAATCAGAGCTTTCGGCCCGCAAGGAGGAAACGGAGAGGAAGATAGCGGACCTGGAGAGCGAGCTGAGGCGCGAGTGGGAAGAGCTGGATAATATCAAGAAGGAGATAAGGGGACTTGAATCATCCATGATGGCGTCCAAGGGGAAGATAGAGAAGGAAGTAAAGGAGAAGGGCGGCAAGAGGCTGGAGCTGAAGATGCCTAAAGATAAGATTTAAATGAGGCATACAATTTCTTTCTATGACGAAGAAAGAGCGCGGGAAAGGCTTCTTCATCTCAGAGATGAAGGCCGGGCCCATAAAGAGCGCTGAGGATATCCTGGGCAAGTGTGTGATATGCGATAGTTGCCTCGGGCGCCAGTTCGGCCAGATATCGACAGGCATGACTAACAAGCAGCGCGGCTGTATAATAAGGGGCATGCTGAAAGAGGGGCCGCTGGAGGGCACCTGTGAAATATGCGAGGGGCTGTTCCAGGGCGGCATCCGCGAGTGGTCCGGGAAGGCGGTGAAGAGGCTTCAAGGATTGGAATACAGGAGCTTCGTGGTAGGCTCGAGGCTCAGCAGGGACCTTGTCAGGAACGAGGAAAAGCTGTGGGGCATGGCAGGGATATCACATTGCGAGCCGATGAAGACCGAGGTGAACAGGGAGCTGGGCAAGCTCATATGCAAGAAGACAGGCAAGGATGTCGATGAGTTGCGGCCGGATGTTGTTCTTCTGCTGGACCTCACCAGGAACGAGATAAGGCTACAGGTGAACTCGCTGTTCATCTACGGCGAGTACCAGAAGCTGGTCAGGGGGATACCACAGACCAAGTGGGAGACGTACAAGACATCTGTCGAGGACGAGGTGGCACGGCCCGTGATGAAGGCAACCAGGGGAAGCGGGCACTCATTCCACGGCTCCGGTAGGGAGGATGTTGACGCTCTCTGCCTCGGGTGGAGGCCATTCGTTCTCGAGATAACCGAGCCCAGGAAGAGAAGGATAAACCTTAGGAAGATGCTCACGGAGATGAACAGGTCCAAGAAAGTGAATGTCAGGAAACTGAGGTACTCCGACAGGAAAGAGGTGGCGGCACTCAAGTCATCCAGGAATGACAAGAAGTACAGGCTTCTTGTGCAGTTCGAGAAGCCTTGCAGGGATGAAGAGCTTAAAAAGCTTAAAAACCTAATAGGCATGATAAAACAGAGAACGCCGGAAAGGGTGCTTCACAGGCGCTCCGACCTGCTCCGGAAAAGGCGCGTCAAAAGCCTTGTGTGGCGCAGGGTAAGCAATAAAAGGCTCGAAATCGAAATAAAAGGCGAAGCCGGGCTCTATGTCAAGGAACTGATGACAGGCGACAACGGGAGGACAGAACCGAGCGTTTCGGGCGTACTCGGGAACAAGGCAAAGGTAGTTGAGCTCGACGTTATAAAGATAGAGAAGGTAGAATAGCATGGCAAAGGCAAGCAAAGGGACCCTAAGGGGTACCAGAAGCAAGAACAAGAAAGGACTCAGGGACAAGTTTAAGCCTGAGACGTTCATTCAAGAATTTAAAGAAGGCAGCAAAGTAATAATAGGAATAAACCCGCTTTCCCAGAAGGGCAGGCCTCATCCCAGGTTCGTTGGCAAG
>QMZP01000008.1 GCA_003663225.1 Candidatus Aenigmatarchaeota archaeon
CCTATGTTCTTCATGCTTATTCTTGGGGGATAAGATATAAATATCACTATTTCTCGGGCTCGCTTCTGTTCGGTTCCGTCATGCCATGCGTGTACATGTAAGTGGTTTCCCGGCGCGAATGGCCAAGCATGGCCTGTATGGTCTTGGCTGGCACCCCGTCCTTCCTGAGGTGGGTGGCATAGCTTATGCGCAGCGTGTGAGGCTTTATCTCTTCGTAATTCCGGACATCTGCCATTCTGGCATAGCCCTTCACCATGCGCCTAACATGCCGGTCGCTAAGCGTCCCTCCAGAACCCCTGCCTTTGAATATGATGCCTTCCATCCCTTTCACATACTCTTCCAATTCAAATGTGAACGCACCTGGTATCATGACATAGCGCTCATTCTTGCCCGGTATCCTTATGACGTTCTCCTCGAAATCGATATCATGCACTTTCAAGGACCTGAGCTCCCCGCTCTTGAGCCCCAGATAATACAGGCATTTCAGCATCATGAGGTCTCTTGGGCTGGTCTCGGCTGCCTTGAGCATCTTGGCTATCTCCATCTCGCTCAGAACCCTTGGAAACTTCATTTTTGCCATGCTTATTCAAACTCCTCAAACGCCTTCTCCACGTAACCTCTGGCCTGGTCCAGCCCCATGTGAGTGTATATGGTAGTGGTTTCTATGTTTTCATGACCCAGCATGTTCTGTATTATATTCAGCGGGACACCCTTATTTTGCAGATGCGTGGCATATGAATGCCTAAGCGTGTGAGGATGTATTTCTTCGTATTTACGGACATTGGCCAGTTTGGCGTATTTCTTGACTATCCTGCGTATGTGGCGGTCGCTTATTGTCCCGGAACCTGACCTGCCCCCGAAAAGCGGCCCTTCTGACCTTTCAGCTATCCATGCGCGCAGGTCGCGGGCAAAGCCTTCCGGTATGGGGACATACCTGTCCTTTTTCCTCTTGCCTTGTACCACTTTGACAGTCTTATTGATAACGTCTATATCATCTACCAGCATTTTCTGGGCTTCCGAGTTCCTCAGGCCCAGGTAATACAGGCATTTCATCAGAATAAGGTCTCTTTTGTTCCCATTGGCCAGCCTGAACATCTCAAGCACTTCAGGCCTGGTCAGGAACCTAGGAAGCTTTCTTGCCATTACTCCCCGCCTTCCCCCATTCAATGATGTGTCCAACCATGAATATCAATGAAAGTATTACCACAACAGAGAAAATCGTCATACCAACGATGTCCTCCCGTGAAGATGGACGATCTCTGATTTCGACTTTTCCATAGACGCCCCTGATATAATTATTACCCATGCTCCTTAAAATATGTCCGAAAATCCATATTTTCGGACATTAGCACATAAAACAGCACAAAGCGAGCTTCTGAACGTGCACAGAAAGGGCATTTCAGGGCACATTTTGGCCGAATAGGGTAGGGTACGGGCAGAAAAGGGGGGCATGTTTTCATACACCAATGTCAACATACCATGCCAGAAAGCCAAATGACATGATGTCCGTTTTTACGAAATATGACCCGTCTACCACTAGTAGAGCCTGACGCTCTTATGGACAAGCGGGACAGCGCTGTCAGGAAGCAGCCCGTCGTTGAGATACCTTACCATACAGCGCTCAGGGTTCCTCCTGTCCTTGAAGACCGTTATTTCATCCCCATCCTCGAGCGCATAGTCCTCCACGAAGAATCCTATCCCATCCCTGTAGATGACCTTGCCCTTCGAGCCGTTGATGCCCACATCATAATCCAACAGCATCACATTCTTCAGGTCGAACTCCTTCATCTCGTCCATGAACAAGACTTCGGCATAAGAAATAAATATCATATCCGTTTTGCGCATTATCAGAAATTAATGCTCTCTCACTTCCTGGGCTTCTTGTCATTCTTCTTTGACTTGGGCGCCTTCTTTTCGCTGGACTCCAGCTTCAGGAACCTCTTTATCATGGCATCCATGTGCTTGGCTATCTCCGCGCCCTCTTCGGTCAGGACCACCTGCTTTATCCTGCCCTTCTTCTCGAAGTCCACTATACCCATCTCCTTCAGGGCATCAAGTATCTTTATGGTATGGGAGTACGTGCAGTTCGCTTCTTTCGATAGTATGGTCACGTAAACGGGGTCGTCGCTTGTGTGGAGCCCGAGAAGTATCTTCGCAGGCTTGTCCCTGAGGAACAGGCCTTCAAGCACCCGGTTTTCATTGCTCTCCATGACCATATGAAAGCTCCAAATGTCCGGAATTGCGCATTCGTAACCTCACGTCCGGACCTATGCTTATTTTATGTATCTGATATTAATAAAGGTTATTTATGAGCTATGATGTTTTATAGTCGTTACATGATATACTTTTTATGATATATTTCTAATAACAATAGTTATTTAGTATCTTTTAATTAATATACTATACACAATATACATCATGAAGTATATTATAAATATGATATATGATGCGTGAGCCCTGGCGCTGCAAAGTGAGTGTTGGCCCAATCCCAGAGTCCGCTCAAGCAGCATTGCTCAGCTAAGAATTGGATTATCATCTCCTGGAGCGTGAGTGAGAGCTGCGCCTGCCCCTCGGCCCGCCGCTTCTCCTGCGGTCGTTCGGCCCGGAGCCGCCCCTGCGTCCCTTGTAGCCTCCACGGTGAGACTTCCTGTCCCTTCCTACGCACCTGTCGAACGGGATCTTTTTGAAGTGGGGCATATTTTCCTTGTCAACGTCTATCTTCGGGTCGCTGAGGACGCGCCTGAAATTGTCGTGATCACGCTTAACGAGAAGCGTGACAGCATCGCCGCTCTTGCCTGCCCTTGCTGTCCTTCCTATCCTGTGTATGTATTCCTTTGCTGTCTTGGGAACGTCGTAGTTGTAGATGTGGGTGATGTTCTTTATGTCAAGGCCTCTTGCAGCGACATCCGTGGCTACCAGGACGTCCACCTTGTTCTCTTTCAGTGCCTGCAGCGACCTTGTCCTCAGGTGCTGGCTCATGCCCCCGTGTATGGCAGAGGCATCTATGCCCTGCTTCCTGAGGTTTTTCACCACTATCTCCGCTTCATGCCTAGTAGCGCAGAAAACGATAGCAAGGCCCGGCGTGGTGTGCTTCAGCAGGTGAACCAGCAGTGAGAACTTCTCGTTGTGCGGATAAATATCATAATACACCTGCTTAAGCTTGCTTGTATCGACGTGTGTCCTGGTGGTTATCATCTCAGGGTCCTTTAGGTACCTGTTCATTATGTCCTTTATGTCATAGGATATGGTAGCGCTGAACATCAGCGTCTGGCGGTCCTTGGGGACGCTGTTTATTATCCTCTCGACGTCGTCTATGAATCCCATGTCAAGCATGCGGTCAGTCTCGTCCAGTATGAGATGTCTCACGTTACTGAAGCTTATGGTCTTCCTGCCCAAATGGTCCAGTATCCTGCCCGGCGTGCCCACTATTATGTCAGCTGATGGTATGTCCCTTATCTGGCCCTCTATACCCACGCCGCCATAGACGCTTATCACCTTCAGCCCAAGGCCTGAACCCAGGTCCTTGAACACATCCGTTATCTGTATGCAGAGCTCCCTCGTAGGGGCCAAAGCAAGTACCTGGGGACCCTTTCCGGGCGCAATCTTCTGCACCACGGGCAATGCAAAGGCCACAGTCTTGCCTGAGCCCGTTTCTGCCTGCCCTACGACATCCCTGCCTTCAAGAATGGCAGGTATGCATCTTTCCTGTATGGGTGTAAGCTCTTCAAAACCAAGCCTTTTAATGCTTTCAAGAAGCTTATCCTTAAGGTTCAGTTGGTCGAATCTCATGTGTTATTCCTCATCACAGCTTAAACTATCAACTAGGTCATTTAAATAAGAATTCCACTTGTCTGTGACCGGTGGTAAGGAGCTAACCAATTAACCGTTTGAGATAGCTGAGACGTTTCATGTTTTCCATTCTATCATCAGCGCTATGAAAAGCAGCACGAAACCCGCTATCACGCTGAATATGAAGTCTATCATGGGAAGCTCCGGGTTTATCATGAAGCCTGAGGCACTGTATATGACCAATGACACGGCGAACCCGAATATTATTACTGCCACTACTGCTCTGAGGCGCCTCTCCTTGTTGCCCACGTTCCTGCCTACCCACGCGGTCGCCCCGGCTAGGTAATACAGGTATATGGAAGCGTAGACGAATGCAGCGGCTGCCTCAAACATGTTCTTCGCTATCATGTCCTCGGCTGCCATGTATCCTGCATATGTAGCGAATATTATGAAGATTATGGATACAACATACAGGAAGAACGCGAACCTTCTCCTCGTTAGCGCGGATTGCATCTCTTCGGTCGCCCCTGTTATGTATCTCTCGAGCTTGAAGCCCCTTATGAAGAAGTACGCTCCTACCACGCCTATTATGAGCCTCCAGCCTTCGAAGCCGAACAAAGCCCACAGTATCAGGGCAATTGCGGGCAGGCCGAAGAACAGCCTGGAGAACTTGGGGTTCTCAGAGGACTCTGTTATGAAATCCTTTATCTTGTAGTATGTAGACTCAAGCTGTTCGGATTGCTTGACTATTACCCTCCTAACCGACAGGATGGGCACCTTTGACTGTATTATGGGCATGACATGGTCGTCCTCAGTACCGTCGGTGACCAGTATAACAAAGTCTGCCTTGAACTTCCTCAGGACCTTGTCGAGCTGCTCCGAAACCTTTTTGTCGGACTGCAGGCCCACGTTCTTGTGGCCTGTGAGAACAGCTACTTCTACGGTGTACTTGTCCTTGATGTCATCATACATCCGGACAGCCTGAAAGACAGCATTCATATCAGAGTCCTCGGGGTCAGCAAGCCCCAGCTTCTGGGCTGATTCCAGGACATCTTTCCTTCCCAATATCGGCCCGGACATGCCTGCTTTCTCTCCCATGTCGTTGTCCCTGTCGACAGAGAGAACGAGTATCATGTCCTTGCCCTTTTTCGCGTCTGGCATACGACCATGTTTATTTTTCGGTATATTAAGGTTGGACGATTGCTATAAAAAGATTTTTAAATCCCGGTTTCCACCGTCACAAATATAAACCACCATGGGAATATATTATCAGTCATTCACACCGTTCGGTCAGCGAGGAATTCGTCTGGCAGCAGGAGATTCTTCTCGTGCTCTTCGTGAATGGCATCAAGGGGTGTTGATTTTGGAGACACCGGAAGCAGGAGCAATCGAAGGCGTCGGGGATATAATTAAGAAGGTAGCTGAATCGTCCGGAAAGGGCGAGGATGAGATAAAGAAGCTCATAGACGAGAAGCAGGACGAGCTCTCCGGGCTGGTATCCGAGGAGGGAGCAGCCTATATAGTAGCGAGGGAGCTCGGCGTCAATCTTCTGAAGGCCACGAACAGGCGGCTCAAAGTCAAGAACCTCATACCAGGCCTCAGGTCGGTCGACCTCATGGCAAGGGTAGTCAGGGTGTTCGAGCCAAGGGAGTGGTCAAGGGGCGACAAGAGCGGCAAAGTGGCAAGCGTCATACTGGGCGACGACACAGGCACCATACGGCTGTCGTTATGGAATGACGAGGTTAAGACAGTGCTCACAGGCGCGTTTGTCGAGGGGGACACCATAAAGGTAAGCGGAGGCCATGTTAAGATGGACAACCGCGGCCAGCCTGACCTGAGGCTCGGGCGCGGCAGCATAGAGAAAGTTGAGGACAAGAGCATAGAGCTTCCCATGCCTGACCAGATAAGCGCGACATCAGCTTCGCAGAGGAGGGATATAAAGGATTTCAAGGAAGGAGACTACGGCGAGTGCATGGCGGGTCTGGTCCAGATATTCAAGCGCAGCAGGCCATTCTACGAGGTATGCCCGCAGTGCGGGAACAGAGTGGCCGAGAAGGAAGGCAAATACGAGTGCCAGGAGCACGGCCAGGTAGAGCCTGACTACAGGATGGTACTGTCGGGGGTGATAGATGACGGGACCGCTAACATGAGGGTCGTCTTCTTCGGAGAGACCGCAGAGAAGGTCCTGGGCAAGAGCGTCAAGGAGCTCAGGGACGACCTGAGCAAGGGCAAGAACCAGGAAGAGATATATGAGAAATGCCAGAGCGTGGGCAAAGATTTCATGTTCAAGGGCAGGATAAAGAGGAACGACCTCTCAGGTAACCTTGAGATGGTTGCCAACGAAGTCAGCGACTTCGATGTGAAGGCGGAGATTAGGCGCCTGCTGGAACAGGTGAAGAATTGATGTTAAGGAATGGGTGGTATCTATGGCATTAGAGGAAGAAAGGACAGAGGGAGAAGAAACGGAGGAATCAGAGAGTGGTGAAGAGCAGGACGTGCTCTCCACGCTGGCTGGTGTCGGAGAGAAAACCGCTGAGAAGCTCAGGGAAGCAGGCTATACAGACCTGATGGCCATAGCCGCGAGCTCTGCAGGGGAGCTGGTAGCAGCTGTGGGTGTCGGTGAGGAGACTGCCAACAAGATAATAGCATCTGCCAGGTCCAACCTGGAGATGGGCTTCGAAAGGGCGAGCTCCGTCCTCGAGAAGAGGAACACCATAGGGAAGATAACCACGGGATCCAAAACATTAGACGAGCTTTTGGGCGGCGGCATAGAGACACAGAGCATAACAGAGGCGCATGGCGCTTTCGGTTCAGGCAAGTCGCAGCTGGCGCACCAGCTGGCGGTAACAGTGCAGCTGCCCAAGGACAAGGGAGGCATGGGCTCCAAGGCGCTGTTCATCGATTCTGAGGGCACGTTCAGGCCAGAGAGGGTAAAGCAGATGGCAGAATCCTTAGGCCTGGACCCGAAGAAGACGCTGGACAACATAATGGTGGCGAGGGCCTACAACTCGGATCACCAGATACTGCTCGTGGAGAAGGCCGAAGAGGTCATAAAGCAGGAGAATATAAAGATGCTGATAGTGGACTCCCTGACCTCGCAGTTCAGGTCGGACTATACTGGCAGGGGCACGCTGGCCAACCGCCAGCAGAAGATGAACAGGCACCTGCACAAGCTGCAGAAGCTGTCCGATGTGTACAACCTGGCTGTCTACGTAACCAACCAGGTGATGTCAAGGCCGGACATAATGTTCGGCGACCCGACAGCACCGATAGGCGGCCACATACTGGGCCACCAGGCCACATTCAGGCTCTACCTGAGGAAATCGAAAGGAGAGAAGAGGATAGCAAAGCTGATAGACTCGCCGAGCCTCCCCGAGGGGGAGACCATATTCACGGTGACGTCAGAAGGTGTCAGGGACGCCTAATCAGAACCAAAATTCCCATCCCTGGGGCCGTTCTCAAGCAGCTCGTCGACGAGGCTGCTCATGTTCACGGAAGCCACGGCTATCCTCTTGTCAGCAGCACCGTAGTATATGTACAGCCTCTTGCCGAAGATGGCAGTCCCTGTCGGGAACACGACATCGTCGACCGTCCCTTCAAGCTCCCAGTCCTCGCTGGGCGAGAATAGAGGGTTCTTGAGATGTCCTATAACTTTTCGCGGGCTGTGCTTGCTGAGCAGGACCGCGCCTGCATGATACGTTTTCCCCTCGTTAGAATCCTGCACGCCATGGTATATTACCAGCCAGCCCTTCTTGGTTTCCACAGGGGGGCAGCCGCCGCCAACGTTGCGGGTTTCGTACCAGAACCTGGGCTCTATGACAACGCTTCTTGACAGGTTCTTGAGATGCTTTATCCAGAAGTCATTGTTAAGGTCGCTGAAGCTATGGAATGATACCAACTGCATGTCAGGCACTATGCGGTGGAACATAACGAACTTCCCGCCTATCTTCCTGGGGAACAATATCACATCCTTGTCCCTCAACTTGACGCCCTCGTAGAGTATGTCCCTGTAGTATGAAGCGAACCAATGGTATTTGTCCTTGAGCCTGGAGTATCTCATCCATTTCTCTGCCTCGGTATAGCTCATGGTGGGCGTGAGAAGCCCCCTCTTCCTCAGCCTGGTTATGTGCTTGCCTGTAGCATACGCTGTCAGAGCGTCCCTGCCGTCGTATGCCACATATGTCATATAGAATGTGCCCTCTATGTTCACTATCCTCGGGTCCTCTAAACCATACCTCTCGTACTTGTACTGCGGTGTCATGAAAGGCTTGTTCATCCTGTAGGAGACATCCATGGGACCGTCGAGCTTGGCATACCCTATGCTGGAACGGTTCCCCCATCTCACGGCCCTGTAGAACATGTGTATGTCATCGCCATCCTGATAGCATCCGGGGTTCAGAACGCCCCTGCTCTCGAACTCCCTGTCAGTGGGCTCCATTATCACCCCATGCTTCTTGGTTTTTATCATGTTTATAATTCCCCTCATCCAATATTTATTTGGAAGCAATATGATGGACAAATACGAGGAAAAAAGGCCCTGGGGAGGCTTCGAGCAGTTCTGCAAGAACGCCAAATGCACTGTCAAAATACTGTCAGTCAACCCCGGGGAGGAGCTAAGCCTGCAATATCATCGCAAAAGGGACGAGTTCTGGAAGGTCATAGGAGGGGAAGCTGTCATAGTGATAGGTGACAGCGAAACAAGAGCATCGGAAGGCGACGAGTTCTTCATAAAGAAGGGACAGAAGCACAGAATAAGGACAGAGGACTCTGCAGCCAGGGTGCTTGAGATATCGTTCGGTGACTTTGACGAAGATGATATAGTGAGGCTGGAAGACAGGTACAAGCGATCCTAGGATTCCTTGGACATGGATTCTTCAAGCGCCAGGCGTGCCAGCAGGTACGATATGGTGGATTCTGCTCCCTGGTTCAGGTTGACAGACATGTGGCTAAGACCGTCATGGCACCCGCCCGTGAACTCGTCATATACCATCTGTTCCAGGTGGTTCTTGCCAAGGAACCAGTTGAATGCGGTGATTGCCTTCTTCTTGTATTCCGCATCTCCCGTGACCTCGTACGCAAGCAGGAGTGCCTGCACCATCGATGCAGTATCCACTGGCTGCTGGTCGAACCTGGCCTTCATGCCGTTCCTCGAATACCACCCGTTCTGACCTATGGGCTCGTATATGCCGTTCTCGAACGTTACTGATATCAGGAAGTCCAGCGTCTTCTTGGCCACGTGCAGGTATCTCTTGTCCTTCGTGGAGATGTATGCATAAAATAATGCTTCAGGCATCCTTGCATTGGAATACGTCATCATGTTCTCGAACCAGTGCCATTCGTCAGTGGCGTTGTCCTTGTATATTTTTAACAGCCTGTCCGCGAGCTTCTTCATGGTGCCTATGCTGTACTCGGACGGCTTCGCATTGTGGTAATGGTGCAACCCTATGATAGAGAACGCGATGGAGCGCGGGGACTTCAGCCCCATGGTCCTCATCGACGACTTCCTCAACATCTCCTCTGCATCGTTCTTCATACTATCGGGTATCCTGTCCACTGACACGAGGTATCCTAGGGATGCTACAGTCCTTCCGAACGAGTCCTCGCTTATGTCCTCTTCGTTCTTGTTCCTGTCATAGTCCACGAAGTTGCAGAACGTCCCGTCCCCCCTGAACACATGCTTTATGAAGTTGAGATAGGTCCTGGCGAGCTTCAGCTTTGGCTTCATACCGAACTGCTTGTAGTGCATGCAGGCTACCATCAGCGCCCTCGAGTTGTCATCGACACAGTAGCCGAACTTCTTGTCAGGGGTAGTGTATCTCGCGAACTGCATTATGCCGAAGTCGTCGGTCATGTTGGCTATGTGGCTGAACTTTATTTTGGGCAGCTTGGCCTCGTGCCTGTCCGATATCTTTATGTATCTATCGAAGAGCTTGACGTATGATAAGGCAACATTAGGCCATATCATGCTGCGCGTGAATGCGTACGCGTTCTTCTCCATGCTCTTCTTGAGCTCCTTGTTGGTTAGTATGCTCAGTATGGCATCAGCAAAAGACTGCGGGTTGCCGAACTCCGCAAGTGCCCCCCTTTCCGGGGTAACGTATTCCTTCGCGTGCAGGAACGGTGTCGAGACCACTGCCCTGCCGCATCCCATCGCATACACCAGCGTACCGCTGCATATCTGGTTGGGGTTAGTGGATGATGATATGTATATGTCGCTCGCCTTCAGGTACTGTATTATCTCATCGAGGGTGACGTACTTGTTGTAGAACCTCACGTTGTTCTTGAGCCCGAGTTCCTTCACCTTCCTTTCAAGCGAGTTCCTGTAATCCTCGCCTTCGTTGGCCCTCACAACAGGATGCGTCTCACCGACTATTATATATAGCAGGTCTGGTATCTTCTCCACTACATTGGGCAGCGCTTCTATCACGTGCTCATATCCCTTGCCCTTGCTCATCAGGCCGAACGACGTCATGACTGTCCTGCCGGAGAGCCCGAGCTTCCTCTTCTCTGTCTTGCTGTGCGAGAACTTGACGCCGGGGATGCCGTGCGGTATGACCTCTATATCGCACTTCAGGCCGTAATCCCTTCTCAGTATTCGGACAGCTGTGTGGTTCATGACCACTATGCAGCTGGCCTTCTCGCTTATGAACTTCACAACCCTCCTAAGCCTCTCGTTTGGTTCCGGCAGGACCGAGTGGAAGGTCACTATGACAGGCTTGTTTATGACCTCCAGGAAGGGTATTATGTTGCACCCATATTCGTCACCACCGAATATGCCGAACTCGTGCTGCACATTAACGAGCTTTATTGTCTTTGACTTGTTTATCTTCTTGGCAGTCTTTATATACTTCTCCAGGTCAGAATCATCTATCTGGAATATCACGTCCTTGTGATAGTTGTATATGTTGGTTTCGTTCTTGTTCATGGCAAGTATCTTGGACTTAATTTTGGGCGAGAAGCGCCTGTCAATGGATGTAGAAAGGTCTTGCGTAAAGGTGGCTATGCCACATTCTCTCGGCGGGAATGTGCCCATGAACAGTATTTTTGATGTGGGGAGTATGCTTGGCATTGTATCACGTTGCTATTGTCTTGGTCATTGTATTTATATTGGTATATTGTGCCTGAAAGCAGGCACGTAACAATATATGCAAATATTAGGCCGGTCTTGCTAATTATTTTCATGGTTGCAAGGAGGGTCAGGCTGTCGTTCCCAGCGGGGCTAAGGGATATAGTCAGGGAATGCAGCATCACCATAAGGTCCGGCAGCACTGTCTATGACACCATAGAGGTTTTCAGGAAGGACGGTTTCATGCGCATAAGGCCTGTATTCCACCTCATGCCGGCACGGCACGTGTCCAGAAAGGTTGCCCTTGCATCGATGATAAACCTTCACAATGCAGACGGTGTAGGGAGAACCGGTGCCATAAGGGGAATGGTTGCCAAGATATCCGCAGGCAGGGAGATAGTGATGGGCGATGGGTTCCCTAACATAAAGGCGGTAAGGGACAGTGCCGGCGATTATGTCGTGTTCGACGGGCATCATGCGTTGCTCGCATACATGTCAGCGGGCAGGAAGCATCTCCACGAGGTGCCCCATGCCCTGGTCGAGGGGGAGAGGGGGTATGTAACGCTTAAGGACATACGCGCATTCTTCGGGGAGCACGGGAACAGGATAAAGAGGGACTGGAAGTCCTACAAGATAAACTGGAGAGCCCCCAAAGCCAAGCAGCTATGCAAGGCGAAGGACATGAACATGGGCCAGCTCATGTCCTCCATGAGAACATTATTATACCATGGCGGAGAATAAGATATCATGGCGAAGGGGAAATTCATCCTTTGGTTCGATGAAGCCGGGCTCAAGGACAGCAACAGGGTCGGAGGCAAGAACTCCTCACTCGGCGAGATGTACAGCAAGCTCAAGAAGAGCGGCGTAAGGGTCCCGAACGGGTTCGCCACAACGACTGACGCATACTGGCACTTTCTCGAGAAGGCGGGCATAAGGGATGATATACTGGGCATCATAAGGTTTGTGGGCAGAGACAAGTCCAAGATAAGGAAGGCCGCACCCCGGATAAGGGGCATGATACTCAGGGCCCCCATGCCGGAGGACCTGGAAAGGGAGATAGTGGACGCATAC
>QMZP01000009.1 GCA_003663225.1 Candidatus Aenigmatarchaeota archaeon
GAGCCTTCCTTTAGCTGCGTTGTCAGCTTCCTTTCCATCATAATCACTATCAAAATTGGCTCCAATCTTTATTAACTTTACATTCAATTAAATAAACCGGTGACAGCATGGCAGACGGTTTCCAGGACTTCCAGAGGCAGATGCCATCTGTGGACAGGAAGGTTTCCGAGATAAAGCAGGACGACGTGAGGGTGGCCATAATAGGCACCGTCCTCGACGCGCAAGGCAACAGGCTTGCCATAGATGACGGTACAGGCAATGTCAACGTGAGCTTCGAGGAGGACGTTAGCACTGAGCCCGGGAAGATGGTAAGGGTGCTTGGCAGGGTCATGCCCATGGAAGGCGGAGTCGAAATACAGGGCGATGCGCTGCAGGACATGTCAGGCCTTGACATGGAACTGAAGAAGAAGGTGGATGAACTGGCCGGCACCGGAAAACAATAAAAATACAGAGGTTAAGAATTGTCAAGTGATTCATTATGGCTTTCAAGATGGTCTTGTCTGATGTTGACATACTCAAGAACTCCATACCCATAATAGCCGAGATAATAGACGAGGGCATATTCAACGTGTCCAAGGACGGCATAAACATGCTGTGCCCCGACAGGACCATGGTCTCTGTCATAGACCTCAAGATACTCTCTTCGGCTTTCGAGGAGTACAGGGTCGACGAGGAGGAGGCGATGGGCCTGAACATGGCCAACCTGTCAGCGCTCCTCAAGAGGCTCAAGCCTGGGAACAAGCTCACATTGGAATCCACCGGCAAGGGGAGGCTGAAACTCAGCGTCTCCGGGAACGGCGTAAGGACGTTCGAGCTCCCAATAATAGACGTTAAGATAGACAAGCCACCGGTAGACCAACTGCAGTTCAACACCAAGATAGACCTGCATTCTGACGTTGTGGAAGAGGGCATATCTGATGCAGAGCTTATAGGGGATTCCGTCATATTCGAGGCAAGCCCCGAGAACTTCAGGATAGAGGCCAGGGGCGACGTCTCTTCTGCCCGGCTGGAGCTTGCAAAGGACGACAAGAGCGTCGTGAAGTACCAGTCGGACGGGAACGCGAAGTCCCAGTACCCGCTCGAGTACCTTAAGAAGATGATAAAGGCCAGCAAGCTCTCGAAGAACATGTCTTTGGAGTTCGGGACAGATTATCCCATGAGGATGTCATTCAAGGCCATGGATAAGATGCAGCTCTCGTTCATACTGGCGCCAAGGGTCTCGGAAGACTGATCCCAATATTCTCTTAGCAGCACTGTCCTTCTGTGCAGACCGAATGCTTCCATGCATTCCTCCGGCACATCAGGTCTATGCCCTCGCATGTTTCACAAGTGACAGGTCCCCGTTTATCACAACCGGCTTTGTCCCCTTTATCTCGTCGCGGAAGAACGCCAGCTCCTCGTGGTCCGGTATGGGGTTCAGGAGGAATATAGGCTTGCCGCAATAGAATGCGAACATCATCTCTGCGAACGTGGCGCCGCCTATGTAGTTTGGGATGCCTTTCTTTTCAGGGTTGACCACCAGTATGGCATCGCCTTCCTTTATCTCGTTGAAGTGCGCTATGGTGCGCTCTCCCTTTATCCTGTCTATGTAGTCCTCGCTCGTCTTGAGGCGCTGGGCGTCTTCATAGCTGTTCAGGTTGTCCTTATCTATGGACGCAGGGAGCACAACAGAATGGCCGAGCTCCTCAAGGCCTGCCCTGACTTCCTTCATCTTCTCAGGGAAGTTGACAGAGCCGCAGATTACGATTTTCATACACTTAATTAAACTGCCCGTTTAATAAACAGCATGGGAAAGCCGGTCGAACGCATATTGAAGCTCATATCCAAGAGCCTGGAGATGGGGAAGCCCGTCTGGGGCAAGAAGCGGCTGATGCAGTGGGAAAGCACCAAATCGGACCCCTTCAAGTCTCTGATAGGCACCGTTCTCTCGCAGAGGACGAGGGACGAGAACACGGCAATGGCAACAGAGAGGTTGTTCAACAGGTATGACACACCTGAAGGGATAGCGAATGCCAAGGCCAGCGAACTGGAGAGGCTGATAAGGCCGTCTGGATTCTACAAGGTCAAGGCCAGGAGGATAAAGCAGATAAGCAGACTCATAATTGACAGGTATGGGGGCAAGGTTCCCGATGACATGGATGTTCTGTGCTCCATTCCGGGAGTTGGCAGGAAGACAGCGGGCTGCGTGCTCGTCTACGCGTTCGGCAAGCCTGCCATACCGGTGGATACCCATGTGCACAGGGTTGCCAACAGGATAGGAATCGTCAAATCCAAAAGCCCTGACAAGACAGAGCAGGCGCTTCTGAGGGCAGTCCCCAGGAGATACTGGATAATGGTCAACGACCTGCTCGTGAGGTTCGGGAAGAAGGTATGCAGGCCTGTAGGCCCAAGATGCGCGGAATGCCCTGTAAATAAATATTGTGATTACTACAAGAACGTATATGTGGAGGGCAAACCATGATAGACTCTCATTGCCATCTGGAGCAGAATGACTACGACAAGGACAGGGACAGCGTCATAAGGGCATGCAGGAACGAAGGCATAAGGGCGGCAGTGACGTCTTGTGCTAGGCTGCCCGACTTCGGTAAGACGCTGGAAATAGCAAACAAGCACAGCGACTTCGCGTTCCCTGTGTTCGGCATACATCCGGAGTTCATAAAGGATGTCAGCCCGTCTGACGTGGACACTTTCATGGAAAAGGTCAAGGGGCACAAGGACAGGGTTTTTGGAATAGGTGAAGTGGGGCTGGACTACAACTGGATAAGGGACCCCGGCTGGAGGGAGAAGCAAAAAGACCTCTTCATCCAGATGATAGGGTTTGCGAAGGAGATACGCAAGCCCGTAGTTGTGCATTCAAGGGATGCATACGAAGACTCATTGAGGATACTCGAGCAGCAGGATGCAAGGGACGTACAGCTGCACATGTTCGGTGACAACAGGCTCGTGGGGAGGGTGATAGAGGACGGATACTTTGTGTCAATCAATGCCATAGTGCTAAGGAGCAAGAAGCACAGGAAGATAGCGAGGGACATGCCCATGGACAGGCTTATGCTGGAGACCGATGCGCCGTGGCTGGACCCGGATGGTGGCCGCAACGACCCGCGGACGATAAGGCGGGTCGCTGAGAAGATAGCGGACATCAGGAAGGTGGATTTCGAGGAGGTATGGAAGGCTAGCGGAAGGAACGCTGTCAGCTTTTTCAACCTGCCCGTCAAATTATAATGATGAAAGGCACATACGTCCTTTTTCTGGAATCCAAGAAGGACCAGGACATTGTGATAGGGAAGCTGGGTGAATGCAGATTGAAGGGTGGGCTGTATGCATACATAGGCTCTGCCATGGGAAGCTCGGTCAATCTGGAGAACAGGATAGGAAGGCATAAGAGGATGGCGGAAACCAAGGAGGGCAACAAGCAGTGGCACATAGACTATGTCACCACATCGACCGGCGTTGTTGTCACAGGAACGCTTAAGGTCGTGGGGAAGGCGATGGAATGCAAGCTAGCAGGGATGATGAAGTCCAGTGGTGGCAGGGTTGTACTCAAGGGCTTCGGCTCGTCTGACTGCGGGTGTGAGACACATTTCTTCAGGATAACGCCAGAAGTGGCAGAAGCCTTCCTGAAAGCGATACCGGACGCGCTCTAATCATGTGTAGAAATGTCCCAGCGCGGACCGCACGTTCTGGACCTCGACAACATGTATGCCAGACTCCTCTGCAACGTCATGGCTCATTTGCACAGTCTCTGTGCTGCAGTATTCCGTCCATCCCATCTGCCGGCAGTTCTTCTTGGTCTCATACGTTATCTCAACTGACTGTCCGGGCGGCACGAGGAGTTTCTTTGCCCCTATGGATGCGGCCGCCTTTGCCTTTTCAAGAACGCCACCAACCGGGCCTATTGTGCCGTCCTCCCGGATAGTGCCGGTCATCATGACGCTTCTGTTGGTCTCCGCGCCTTCAAGGGCCGCTATGGTAGCGACCGTCAGCGCGGCCCCGGCCGAAGGACCTTCCACTATGGAGGCGTTTGCCCTTATCGTGTAGAATATGTCCTTCTTCTATAGGTTCATGCCCAGGATGTTCTCAGCGACGTGCATGGCCGTCCTTATAGAGTTCTGCGTATCGACCCAGAAGAACAACCGGTCTATGTTCACGAGCGACTTGCCAGAGCCAGGGACGACCTGGACGAGCAGAACCGTGGGAACCCCGACCCCGTTGTCATCCACTGCGGGCACCACGACCCGCGCGCTGGTCATGTTGGGGTTAGTGATGTTGCTGCTGTAAGGCTCGAACACATACTGGGAACCCCACATCGTGGGCTTCTCATACACATATATGGTATTCGTATTGAGCAGTCCGCCAAGGGCGAATGCTATGACGAAAATGACCAGCAGAACCGGGAATGCATATCTCATGGAATTTATTTATTGTTTTGTTTTAAATTTTGTTCATGGCAAGCGGCTCCAGGCTGGAAGACGACACCGATATCGTGCAGGACAGGGTGGCAGACATAGGGATAATAGGCGGCACGGGTGTTTATGACCCGGACTTGCTCAAGGACTCACGGACAATAGAGATGAAGACCCCGTACGGCCAGCCGTCCGATAAGATAACGGTCGGCATGTACGAGGGCAAGAAGGTGGCCATACTGCCGAGACACGGCTCAAGGCATACGATACCTCCGCACAAAATAAACTTCAGAGCGAATATATGGGCACTGAAGAAAATGGGCGTGAGCAGGGTCTTCGCCACTGCTGCCGTGGGGTCGCTGAAAGAGGATTACAGGGCAGGTGACGTGGTCATACCAGACCAGTTCATATGCTGGGACAGGGGGGTCCATACCTTTTATGATGGACCCAACGTGTATCACGTATCCATGGCCGACCCGTTCTGCAGGGACATGAGGGACACCCTGATAAGAGCTGCCGGTGAGCTGGGCATAAGCTTTAAGGACAGGGGCACATACCTCAGGATAGAGGGGCCGCAGTTCTCCACCAGGGCAGCCTCCAAGATGTACAGGCAGTTCGCGGACATAATAGGGATGACAGCCGTGCCAGAAGCCATACTTTGCAGGGAACAGGAGATATGCTTCGCGGTTGTAGCCACTGTGACAGATTATGACGTGTGGGCCGACGAGCCGGTTTCTATAGAGGCCATAAAGAGTGTGATGGCGCAGAACCTCAAGAACATGAAGAGTATACTGGAGAGGGCCATAAGGGACATCCCGCTGGACCGGGGTTGCGAGTGCAAGGATGCGCTGAAGAGTGCCGGCGCATAGCTAGAACAGGATGAATGCAAGCGAAGCCAGCGAGCTGCCATAGAACGCGAGCCCGAGGCTGAATGACAGCAACAGGACAACTAGCAGCAACACCCTGCCGAACGCGAATGAGAATTCCTTGAATGCCAGGTACTCTATAGGTGAACCGCTGTCCCTGGAATGATTGTATATGCGAGATTCATATGGCACATTCAGGGTCGCGGTGAAGAACCCCGACACAAGGAACAGATATACGAACATGGGCGAGTCAAGGAACAGGCCCAGGCCCAGGAATATCAGCGCGTTGAGCACTCCCCCCGTCCTTATTATCAGCACCCTGCCATGCCTGTCGCTAAGCTTTCCCACGGCTATGCTGACTATAGTGAAGCACAAGGATATCAGGGACACCAGGAACCCCAGCGACAGTATGTCATTAGAGTATATGAAGACCGCGACGGGGAGTATTATCATCTCCGATACAGTCTTTATGCCGTACAGGTTGAGGAAGAGGAAGTCCCTGAGCTCGAACTTCAGGCTTCTGAAGAATGTCAGCGTGAATGTTGGGTGGTCCAGATTCTTCTTGACAAAGGACAATGGTATGAGGGAGAGCAGCATTATGACCATGACCGAGGCAAACAATGTCATGAACCCTGAGAATACCACTATAGCACCGCCGAGGGCCGGCCCTATTATTGAAACCATCTTGGGGACTGCCATGAACTCCGCGGTCTTCTCGTTCTGCTTGCGCTCCCCGACATACGTAGCGAAGAGGGATGTTATGGAGAGGGTATATAGCCCGCCCGAAATGCCACTCAATAATGCCGCTATCAGGTAGAGGCCATGCCATTGTTGGGATTCCAGCAGTGTTAGGATGAACATGGAAGCAGCGAACAGTGGGGTCCTTATCAGTATGACCTCTCTCAGCCCGATCCTCCTTATCACCTTCCCGTACAGGGGCGAGGGCAGACCAAACATCGCCCACTGCACTATTATGAACAATATGACAGAAGGCAGGCTGAAACCAACCGTCAGGAGGTATATGGGCATGAATACTGAAATCAGCGACACTGCAAACGTTTGCATGAGAAGGTGCCAATAGAGCTTGCCAAGCCGGCTTCTCAGGTGCAGTATCTTCTCTATATGATGGTGGTGCCTGCTTGTAAACATGATTTAATCTTTGGCCTTTCTGGAATATAACTATGGGACACGCATAATGAGAATGGCAGGGCACCTCGGTGGGCACACGCCAGAAAACCTGGCTGCCCCGGACGTCTCCTCCATCCTGCTGACCCGCAAGCAGTGTGTCAACAGCTTAGGGCTGCTCACTTTCGGGCACAACGGCTTGCTTCTTTCGGATTAAGCCGTCACGCTTTCCGTGCCTGACCCGGTTCACTGCAGGCACAGCCCTGCAGGACAGGACTTCTCAGTTGACGAACAGGACCAGATAAGCTGGCCTGCGCCGCCCTTGGCATTCGGCTCCGCTAAAGACCGTTTCACGGAAAGAGGTGCGGCCTAAACACCCGGCCTAGCCCTGCCGGTTTTATTTATGTCAACGCTATTTAAATCTTATCATGATTGTGAAGGAGGTCAAGTGCAGGTCTGTGCTGAATGCATCAAAGCTGCCGGGCATAGACTACTGCATCAACCCATACACGGGTTGCGGGCACGGATGCAGGTACTGCTACGCCGATTTCATGCGGAAGTACGCCAAGCGTCCCGAGGCGTGGGGCTCTTTCGTGGATGTGAAGGTGAACGCGCCCGATGTGCTGAGGAAGCAGATGAGAAGCATGTCGGAGGGGACTGTATATTTCAGCTCCGTTACCGACCCTTATCAGCCCCTTGAAAGGAAGTACGAGCTGACCCGCAGATGCCTGGGGGTCCTGGCAGGCCATGGCTTCAGCGTATCCATACAGACGAAGTCAGCTCTTGTATTGAGGGACATGGATATGATAAAGGGGTTCAAGTCCATAGAGGTCGGGTTCAGCATCTGCATGAATGACCATGACGCAGCCAGACTGGAGCCCGGAGCCGATCCTCCGTCGGAGAGGATAAAGGCGTTGAAGAATATCCATTCCAAGGGGGTAAGGACGTATGTGTTCCTTGCGCCCGTGATAGCGGGGATAACGGATTATCCAAAGATAATAGAAGACACATTCAAATGGGCAGACCACTACTTCATAGACCGGCTCAACATGAGGGGTTGCGCATCCAGGAACATGGAATCCCCTCCAAAAGGATACTACGATGACGTCAAGAACGAGATATCATTCCTGCTGAAGGGCAAGCCGCACACATTCTGTTTCTAGAGCAACTTCCTTGCTAGCTTGATGAGGCGGGGCTTCTTCATGAGTATCTTCCCAAGCTTCACAAGCCCGGAACCGCCCCTTGAGAACTCCACGAGGTCGTCTCCTTTCAGGTACTCAGCAAGCCAATTGAGGTCGTCGTCGCTCATGGTCTCTATGACCTCTCTCAGCTTCAGTATCTTCTTGAGCCTGGTTCCCCGCTGGTCGTTCCATGCCTTGTCATACCTTTTGAGGAAGCCCTTAGAGAAGTCACGCGCCTTCAATGCCTCGCTAGCCGTCTCTGCCGCGAGCCTGCCTGCCATGTAAGCCTCGGGTATCCCGCCGCCGTGTATGGGGTTTACATGATGGGCCGCATCCCCGACAACTATCAGATTGTCATCAACGGCATCCGTCAGGAACCCGCCAACAGGCACTCCGCCCGAGTTGACCTCTATTATCGAAGCATCCTTCAGCTCCGGCCTTGACTGTACGAAATCGTCGAGGTATTCCAAAGCCGTCTTCTTCGCCCAAGGCTTCCGTATGCCTATGCCTACGTTCGCCACGCCCCTGCCCTTGGGGAATATCCATATGTATCCGCCGGGTGCAGTATCGTTGCCGAAGAAGAACTCTATCATATTGCCCGTGTGCTTGATCCCCGCCATCTCATACTGGACTCCGGCGCATATGTCTGGTAGCTTGTTGAAGGTGTTTATACCCATCTCCCTGGCGACCTTGGACTCAACGCCATCGGCTGCTATAATTATCTTGGAGGTGACTTCCTTGCTTTCGTTGCCGGACTTCAGCGTAACCTTCACCCTGCCGTTCTCCCTTCTGAACCCGGAAGCCTCTGTCTTGGCTATCACCCTCGCACCGGCTTCCGCAGCAAGGGATGCCAGGTGCTTATCAAACACCTTCCTTTCGACGACCCAGCCTTCAGGACCGTCATAATCCACCTTTATGCTCGTCCCGTTTGGTGCGTAGACTATTGCGCCATGCACCTCCTGAACTATCCACGGACCTTTCGGCTCTATGCCTATCCTTTCTGTCATGCCGTGCCTGGATATGGCCTCTCCGCATCTCTTGGGAGCCCCTATCTCGGCCCTTTTCTCGACCCCTATAACTCTGAGTCCGAGCTCCGCACACCGCTTGGCCGCGCCAGAACCACCAGGACCCATTCCCACGACAAGCACGTCCACTTCATCAGGCAGGTTCGAAAGCATGTCAATCATCCTTTATCGAAAGCGCCCCGACAGGGCAGAAGTTGACGCAGCTCTTACATGACGTGCACCTCCCGCTGCACTTTATGCCATGCTCCGTGAGCTCCAGCGCAGACACCGGGCAGACGCCCACACATCCTCCGCACCTCAGGCACTTATCAGTATCGACCTTTATCATGTTCCACCAACGTGTAAGAATTGTATGATTTTACGTTTGTATATATAAAAATGATTCAAATCCAAAAATGGAAGAAAAATAAAAAGGGGGTGACCCTATCAAGGCTTCCTTGCTATGTTGTAAACCTCTTTAAGGGCCACTACGAGCGCCGCTGGCGCAACGAATGCTGCAACGTTCTGCACTATGGATGCCAGGTATATGCCGACATAGGGTATGGCCGCCAGATTCGCTGTGCCTACCGCCATAAGTGCTATGGCAGCTATAAGGAATCCCTGAACGTCTTTGTCGCCAACGTTAAGCAGTCCCACGACAAGGCCAAGGACAACCAGCAGGAGTGTTATCCACCCAGCGTACATGGCAACCGCGCCAGCCGCTAGACCGGCTATTATTGCAACAAGCACGCCAAGGATGAATGCCCATCCCCCAACTTTTTGGTTCACCATATTTTACCTCCTTCCCCTAGAATATCATAAACGGGGACTTCATTGGTATATTATTATGGTATCGCTGAAATATAAAGTATGTTCGTCAATCAGCGAAAAACAACCCAATTATACGTCATATGCTTAAACATAGACCTCTATGCCAGCCGCAAGCAGTATCAGGACAAACGCGACTATCATTATCTTTATGGCATCTGTCACAACCACGCTGAGCACCTTTGAGCCGTGGCGCCTTATCACTGCCGCGGATATGAGGCCTCCTGCCAGGCCTGCCATTATATAACCGGCTATCTCCGGCACCCCGTGTGGTATGAATGACAGCGACACCACAGGTATGTCCAGGAAGTGTTTGGTTAGCTGGCCTATGTATACCCCCAGTATGGAGGCGTTCCAGACTAGTATGAAGACCGCGCCTGCCCCGAATATGAACGAGAACAGGAACGCGAATATCATCACCTGCATGTTGTTCATGAATATGCTGTAGAATATTGATGCCTGGCTGGCTGATGAAGCGCCAGACAGAGCCCCGGTGGCTGCCCCGGTCAGCCCATGTATCTGGTTTATCTTGGCTGTCTGGACAAGGAATGCGTCGCCTGGCAGTATCATGCTCCATATGGTGAAAGCAAGGGTCACGCCGGTGAAGTAGAGAAGGAACACGATAAGGTCCTTCTCATGCCTCTGCCAGAACCACCCGCCGCCAAAGTAGTGCTTCTTTATATGCTCTTCTTCAAGGGCTTCCTCGCGCTTTATCACCATGGTGACGAAGAAGACCGAGGGTATGACCGTGAACATGACCGAGAAGATTCCCGTAAGGTTGACGTTGATGCCTGAGATGTTTATGTGGAACCAGAGCTGGTTGGCCACAAGTATGGCTATGGACGTGAGCACGAGAGACCAGAAGAATATCACCCACGGCCTCTTCTCTATCTCATCGAAGTCAACGAAAGACTCGAGCATAACACAACCACACATTTATTTATTATGCAATCTGTATTTATTTGCGTTCAGGCAACCAGTCCCTTGGCACATATTTAAGAGTTGGCGGGCATATAATAAAGCAATTCTTGGCGCTTGCGTGGTATGCGCATGGCCGGATGAGAAGGAGCATGATAGTGCTTTTTCATTGGGGACGATACCATGGTAAAACTTGAGAAACTGGTCATACAAGGCTTCAAGTCCTTCAAGAGGAAGGTATCGATACCCATAAACGACGGCTTCTCTGTCTTCACCGGGCCCAACGGTTCGGGAAAGACAAACATATCTGACGCCATATGTTTCGTTCTGGGCAGGAGCTCATCCAAATCCATGAGGGCACCAAAGACAGAGAACCTCATATTCCACGGAAGCAAGAGCAAGAAGGCATCAGACTACGCCATGGTCTCGCTGCAGTTCGACAACACCGACAAGACGCTACCCATAAAGGAGGACAAGGTCAGCGTGTCCAGAAGAATAAACAAGAAGGGTGTCAGCACATACCGGCTGAACGGAAAGGTTGTGACAAGGCAGCAGGTTGTCGACATCCTCAACCAGGCCCACATGAACCCCGACGGACACAACATAATACAGCAAGGCGACGTCACCCAGATAGTAGAGATGGATGCAGTAGGCAGGAGGGAGATAATAGATGAGATATCCGGCATCGCTGAATACGAGGACAAGAAGGCAAAGGCCATGAAGGACCTGCGGAAGGTGGAGACCAAGCTGCAGGAAGCGTCGTTGCTTCTCCAGGAGAAGGAGAACATAATGGAGAAGCTGAGAGGTGAGTATGAGAGTGCGGTCAAGTTCAAGAGGCTCAACGACGAGCTTGAGAAGATAAGGGTGGCCGTGGTATGGAACAGCTACAGCAGGAGTGAGGACGCTCTCGGTGATGTTGACAAGAAGCTCGTGGAAAAGGAAGAGGAGCTGAGGAGCCTGGAGAAGGACATAGCCGACTTCGACAAGGAGCTATCAAAGGAAGAAGAAAGGCTGGAATCGCTTACCAAGGACGTCATCAAGGCTTCAAGCCAGATAGAGTCAAGCAAGAAGCTCGCCAGGCTCCAGGCAGAGATAGAAGCCAAGAGGGGCAGGATAGATTCCAACAAGCACGAGATAGAAAGGCTGCGTGAGATGATAGAGAGACTGCAGTCCATTGAGGGCAGGTCGACACCTGCACTGAAGGCCATCAGGAAATTCAGCGGGGTTGAGGGAACGGTATCAGAGCTTATAAAGGTCCCGGCAGATTATACCGTGGCTGTGGACGTCGCTGCAGGCGCAAGGCTGAACGACGTTGTCGTCACGAGCACCAACACCGCCGTCA
>QMZP01000010.1 GCA_003663225.1 Candidatus Aenigmatarchaeota archaeon
ATATACACACGAGGCGACGGTATCAGGCGGGCCTTGAATTCTGCCCCGTATGCCCCATGGCCCGCCGCGCCGTCCATGCTAACAAATTTAACCCCGGCCGACAAAGGGGATGTGATGGGAATGTTAATAGAATATCCGATGCAGGAACTGAGGAAGTTCCACAAGATGGCGCAGAAGAAAATAGACAAGCTGGAGAAGGGGATAAACGACCTTGAGAAGACAAAGGACATCGGGGGATTTGAGGAAACCTTTATTGAGTTCTTTGACTTCGTCGAGAACGACCTGCCCGTTCACATAGAGGACGAGGAGCATGCGCTCTTTCCCATGTTGAGAATATGCCTGCCAGATGAGAACCCGGACAACACCGATGCGATATCAGCCATGCTGAATGACCACAAGGACGTCATCGCGGCAGCCGAGGTCATACGGCTCATGAAGAGGCTCATCGGTGGGGAGGAGAAGAATGACAAGGAATACGTGGACGAGATAATAGCAAGGGCAAGGTCAATAATAGACGTCATGAATGACCACTTCCTGAAGGAGGAAGAGGTCATATACAAACTGGCTGAGGACAAGCTGACCAACGAGCAGATGGACGAACTATCCAAAAAGATGGAGGCTATAAGGGAATGCCGCAGGAAGAACGGAGATTCCGTGAAATCATGCAAGCCCTGAGCGTGCCACTTTTTTGCAATGCCTTTATAAACCGCTGATACACTCTATATTCGGTGAGCTGTGCAGATGGCTTCCCGGAGGGGTTATACCTAACGGGAGGAAGTTCCCCACACCAAGAGGGCCGGTGGCCTGACCCACAGGTTCATGCCGCCTCCTTCGAACGCACTGGCACAAGCCAGGCGCTGAGAAGCGCGCAGCGGTAACAGAAACGCAACAGCCTGCCGGAGCGCAGAGGCTGAAGGTATCCGGTGACGGAGAGAATACGCCGAGCTGAGATGGCAGCCTGGATGAAACGGGCCGTTGATGCGGGGTGCAAGTGTAAGGGTACTCCCCGAAGCACGCACAAGACAAATGCCATCGGGCGCTTCAGCCCTTGCGGGTTGGCGCCTGCACAGAATGGGGGCTATGCACAGGACACCATTTTTATTTACCAAAGGAGAATAATGTAACATGTCAAAGAAAGATAAGATCCAGATGCCGCAGAGCACTGCGGGTCTGATACGGTACTTCGAGACCGAGAAGGAGGCAATCCACCTCAAACCGGAGCACATAGTCATATTCTGTGCTCTTGTCATAGTGGTAGAACTACTCCTTCGGTTCAGGGTCTTCGGATGATTTATTAACCCGCGACCTGACTTATTCTATATGGATATGCCGCATTTTGGTTACAACTTCGACCCTTTCGAGAAGCCCCTGCCAGAGATACGCAAGGCCAAGAAGCTCGGTGCCGACTATATCGAGATATACGTCTCGCCGCCACCGATAGCCTCTGACTTCAGCAAGAACGCGCTGAAGATAAGGAAGGCGCTGGAAAAGAGCGGCATATACGCCACCCTTCATATGGCATATTGGGCTGACCTGGGGACTGAGATAGAGCATGTCAGAAAGGCGTGGATAGAGGAAGCCAAGCGCTCGGCGACGCTGGCAGGGGATATGGGCGCGCGTAAGATGGTAGCCCACGCCAGAGTGCAGGGCATGTCGATGCTATTCCCTAAGAGCAGGAAAGAGGTCATGAAGAATTTCGTGGAAAGCTTCAGCGAAATAGCGGAGCATGCCCATAGGCATGGCGTGAGGCTGGTAATAGAGAACGAGCCCTTCGCAGAGAAAAGAATGCTGGTCAAGGACTTCGTATACCTGGCGAAGAGGGTGAAGAAGGCAGGCATAACCCTTGACACGGGGCACGCCTATATAGGGAACGGGAACGACACGGTAAAGGATTTCATACGCAGGGTCGGCGGGCGCATAGAGCACTGCCACTTCAGCGACAACCATGGCACCGATGACGAACATCTGCCGATAGGCATGGGAGACCTGAATTATGACATGATAGTCAGCGAACTGAAGCGCATAAGGTACAAGCGCACCATAACCCTGGAAATCTTCCAGGGCGGCGACAAGGGCTTCACTTCATCACTGAAGAAGCTCAAGGGTTTGTGGCAATCAGAAAGACGCGGTTAGCGCTGTCGAAGCGGTCACTGCTGCAAGTGCGACCATAAACAACACGGCTATCAGGTACAGCAACGCCTTCTTCCAGTCATATCCTGCTGCATGGGATATCAGCGACAGCCCCAGATACAAAAGCACGAGGTAAGGGACGAAAAGCATGGGGCTATAATCGATGCTGTATGAGGCGTCGAGTATGAATAGGTTGGGATTCACCAGAGGGTTCTGGAACTCTATATGGACATCCCCACATTGCGGCGGGGCGGTCTCGCCTATGGCGACGGGCTGTATGTAGGCGTTGCACAGCTTCACGTTCGCAGGCAAACCGAACATGAATATAAGCACTATGAATACGGCGACCTTTGAAACCTGCGGCTTCAGGAACCTTTTCCAGTCCACCTTTAGATTTGGTCCTGTATGCTCTTAAATCGGCCTGTTTCCTTTCGGTTCATGCAAACAATATTAGTGAGGAAGCCAAATCTTGCTTATGGTGAAGGCAAAGATAAGGCTCGGGCCGGCGGGGTCAGGCGGTTACTCGTCCGGTACGCTTGACGGCGTGTCCAAGCTCCCTGAGCTTGGGCTTAATGCGCTTGAAGTGGAGTTCGTGAGAGGGGTCGCCATGGGCAACGACCTCGCCAAGAAGGTTGGCGAGGAAGCCAAGAAGCAGGACGTGATGTTGAGCGTCCATGCCCCGTATTACATAAACCTGGCCTCAAAGGAGCCCGAGAAGATAGAGCAGAGCAAGAAGCGAATACTGGACTCATGCGAGCGCATGCACTATATGGGCGGCGGGCCTGTAGTATTCCATCCTTCATATTTTGGCGGCATGGACAAGAACCATGTCTTTGAAATAACCAAGGAAGCCATTAACGACATGCTGGCTGCCATAAAGGAGAAAAAATGGAACTGCCAGCTGGCACCCGAGACCACTGGCAAGCATTCCGCCCTAGGCAGCCTCGAGGAGACCATAATGCTGTCCAACGAGACGGGTTGCTCCATGTGCATAGACTTTGCCCATCTGTTCGCGCGCAACAGCGGGCAGCTGGACTACGGAAAGGTGCTTGACAAGGTCGAGCCGCTGGGACTCAAGCACCTGCACACCCACTTCTCAGGCATCAACTACACGGAGAAAGGTGAGCGCAACCACATAACGATTGCGCACGGCAGCCCAAGGTTCAAGCCCCTCGCAGAGGAGATACTGGGACGCGGGCTCGACATAACCATAATAAGCGAATCCCCTGTTACATGGCAGGATTCCATGAAGATGCGCAAGGTCTTTGAGGACCTTGGATACAAATTCTGATTTCGCCAATCGACTGAAGCCTGGGAAAGGCTTATAAAAGTAATCATTGTTAATGTTGGTTTAAGGTGAATGATATCATAGAGATACGTTTCCACGGAAGGGGAGGCCAGGGGGCCGTCACGTCAGCCGAGATACTGGCCAAGGCAGCAGGGCTTGACAACAAGTTCTCGCAGGCGTTCCCCAACTTCGGTCCTGAGAGGCGGGGGGCCCCTGTCAAGGCATACTGCAGGATAGACGACCAGCCAATCACGAACAGGTCGCATGTGTACAGGCCCGACTATGTCGTGGTGATGGACCCCACGCTTGCGGAGCTCCCCGAGGTCTCGGATGGCCTGAAGGAAGGCAGCAAAGTCCTGATAAACAGCGACGGTCCAATTGATGTGAAGGGGAAATCGGTGGAATACGACGCCACCGGCCTTGCCATCAGGCTGCTCGGCAAGAACATAGTCAACACTGCCATGCTTGGCGCCCTTTCCAAAATGACGGGTCTCGTATCCATAGGCTCGCTGAAGAAGGCGGTCAGTGACAGGTTCCCCGGCAAGGTCGGCGAGATGAACCAGAAGCTGGTGGAAGAGGCCTACAACCAATATGGTGATGCTGAATGAAGGGGAAAGAAAAGCCGCATACGGGAATGAACGTGAATGAGGGAGCAGTCATAAAGGAGCCAGGCTCTGCGAAGGAGAATAAGACAGGCACGTGGAGGACTTTCCGGCCCGTGATAAGCGATAAGTGCGCCGGCTGCGGCATATGCACATGGTACTGCCCTGAGAACTGCATAAAGATAGTTGAGAAGGACGGGAAGAAGAGGGCGGTCATAGATTACGATTACTGCAAGGGATGCCTCATCTGCGTGAACGAGTGCCCTACCAAGGCAGCGACAGCCAAGAAAGAAGGCGAATAGCATGGAGGTCGAGGTAAAGGCCAGGATAAGCGACCCGTTCGCTGTCAGGGAGAAGCTGGAATCCATGGGCTCAGTGTTCGGTGATACGGTCGAGCACAAGGATTCATACTTCAAGCCGAAAGGGTTTGACTCCAGGCCGGAAGGCCCGGGTGACTTCATACTAAGGATACGCAGCAAGAAATCCCATGGTGCCAAAAATCCCGCTTCACACTGGCTCACCTACAAGGCACTCACAGAGATGCTGGGCGTATGGGTGGAACACGAGACGCCTATAGGAAACCCGGAAGAGGCAATGAATATACTGGAAGGCTCGAACTTCGTCCACATATGCACACTCAACAAGAAGCGCACCATGGGAAGCTGTGGTGACTTTGAGGTCCACATCGACGACGTGGAGGAGCTCGGGAAGTTCATAGAAGTCGCCCATGACATAGACGACGATGGCGAGAAGGAAGCCACCCAGGCAAGGATACTGGAGTTCCTCAGAAAGCTCGGTATAGACGACAAGGACATAGAGAGGCGCGGTTACGGGGAGCTCATGGGAGAGAAGTTGGGACATAAATATCATAAGATGAGATAATAATCATGGCAAAGGACGTCATATCAGGGGCCCAAGCAGTCGCAGAGGCGGTGAAGATGTGCAATCCGGCAGTCATAGCGGCATATCCGATAACGCCGCAGACGCATATAGCCGAGGGGCTGGCGCAGATGCTGGCCAATGGCGAGTTCGATGCCGAGATGGTGAGGGTCGAATCGGAGCAGAGCTCGATGGCTGCCTGTATAGGCGCGTCATCCATGGGAGTGAGGGCGTACACTGCCACAGCTTCGCAGGGGCTTGCATTGATGCACGAGATGCTGTTCGCAGCAAGTGGTATGCGCCTGCCCATAGTCATGAGCGTGGCCAACAGGTCGCTTAACTCTCCGCTGAGCATATGGAACGATCAGCAGGACTCGTTTGCGTCAAGGGACGCGGGCTGGGTGCAGCTTTACGTAGAGGATGCTCAGGAGGCATTCGATACCCATGTGCAGGCATTCAAGATAGCGGAAGAGATAAGGCTACCGGTCATGGTATGCCTTGACGGCTTCGTGATAACTCACACATACGAGCCTGTAGACATACCGAGCAATGAACTGATAGGTAAGTTCCTTCCAAAGATAAAGCCGAAGGACAATCTAAACCCCTCCAAGCCGATTACGCTGGGTGGCGTAGGCGCGCCTGAACATTACATATTCTTCAGGAAGCAGCAGCAGGACGCGATGGAGAAGGCGCATGATGCCATTCAGAAAGCGAACATAGAATATTCATCAGCCATAGGAAGGAAGCACGGCGACGGGTTGATAGACACGGCCAACATGAAGGACGCCAAGCACGCGATAATAACCATAGGGTCTGTGGCAGGCACAATAAGGCCGCTGCTGGAGAAGGAGAATATGGGCCTCATAAGGGTGAGGTCGCTCAGACCGTTCCCTGCCGAGGAGATAAGGAATGCCTGCAGGGGACTCGAATCAGTGGGAGTGCTGGAGAAGGACATATCCATAGGCGCTAACGGTGCGATATACGACGAGGTGCGCTCTGCGCTATATTCTGAGGACAACAAGCCCAGGGTATCTGGTTTCATAGCGGGCCTCGGCGGCAGGGACATAACCGAGGAGCACATAGGGGAAACCTTCAAGAAGATACGTGAAGGCAAGGAAGGCACTGAATGGTTATCATGAGCAATAGCGTTCATATAATAGTTTAATAATAAACCAATACAACTTTTAAAATCAAGCTGGTTTTATGATAGACTTAGCATTCAAGAACATAAAGAGAAGGAAGACCAGAACCTTCCTCACTACGCTCGGCATAGTCATAGGCATAGCTGCAATAGTAGCCTTGGGCTCGTTCGCAGAGGGCATAAACTCGATGGTGAATGAGCAACTCGTTATGTTCGCAGGCAAAGTCCTGGTGATGCAGAGCGGACTTAGCATGATGTCCTTCCAGGCCTCTGACGTGACCCCGGAGCAGATAGAGATGCTCAGGGACATGTCGGGGGTGGAGAAGGTCGTGCCCATGATATTCGTCGTCCCACCCTTCGGCCCCGCGGCGGGCGGGATACCACAGTGGCAGATGATAGGGATAGACATAGAGGATGCTGACGTATTCATAGACGACAGTATAAAGACGTATGAGGGCAGGAGGTTCGAGAGGGGGGAGAGCGAAGTCGCCCTCATAGGAAATACGGTGTCCGACAACCTGGACCTCATGGTGGGTGACTACTGGGAATACAAAGATAAGTCCTTTGAGGTTGTCGGCGTGCTGGAGGATACGAGCATATCAGATGTGGACACGGGTATAATAGTGCCTCTTGAGGACCTCAAGGAAGCACTGAAGACTGATAGTTACCAGATGGCATACGTGGTGCTTGACGACCCTGATTATGCCGAGGATTTTGCTGAAGAGGTGGAGGACACGGACGACAGCTTGATGGCCATAACGAGCAAGGACATGACCCGACAGATATCAGGTATACTGGACCAGATCAACCTGTTCACCTTCGGGATAGGGCTGATAGCAGCCTTCGTCGGCGGTCTGGGGGTTCTCAACACGATGATAATGGCGGTGATGGAGCGCAAAAAGGAGATAGGAGTCATGAAGGCCATAGGCGGCACAAGGAAGTTCGTGCTGATGCAAATAGTGACAGAGTCGTCCATGCTCAGCCTGCTTGGCGGGGTCATAGGGCTAATATTGGGAAGCATCGCATCCGTTGGGCTGGGGATGGTTACTGGCGGTCTTATCAGCGGGCTTGTAACGCCGCAGCTTGCCATAGGCAGCCTCGCGTTCGCTTTCATACTGGGATTCTTGGGAGGTCTTTACCCTGCATGGAAGGCAGCCAGGGTCGACCCTGTGGAGGCTTTGAGGGGATAGCATGATAGACCTCGCATTCAAGAACGTGAAGAGGGAGAAATCCAGAACATTCCTCACTGTATTAGGCATAGTAATAGGCATAGGCGTCATAGTGGCGCTCGGGTCTTTCGCGGAAGGTATTAACGTCTTCTTCCAGTCAACCCTTGAGTTCTCTGCGGGCAAGGTAACAGTGCAGCAGAGGGGCGCGGGCGGCTTCCAGACGGGATTCTCGGGATCTGATATAACCGACGAGCAGGTGGAGGCCATAAAGATGCTGGATGGCGTCAAGGAGGTCGTTCCGGTTAACATGTACATTGAGGCGGGCGGTATAGGCTTCGATATACAGATGATTGTGGTGGGGCTTGACCCCAGCAACAGCAACGTATTCGTGGGCGATGATATAGGCCTTTACAGCGGCAGGGAACTTGAGCCAGGCGACAGTGGCTACATAGTAGTAGGCAAGGACTTCGCCGACAGCAGGGGTTTGGTCATCGGTGACACTGTCACGCTCAAGGATACTGGGTTCGAGGTGATAGGCATAATAGAGAAGAGCAACAACGCCAACGTGGACAGCAGCGCCATGATAACGATGAGCGACATGCAGGACCTTCTGGATACTGAGAGCTACAGCCTGCTCTATGTCATACCAGAGGACATACGTGATGTGGAAACCATAGCAGACCGTATAGAGGATGAGGATGACAGCCTGTCCGCAACCACTAACAAGGACTTCGCCAGGACGGCTACGGATGTGGTGAACCGGATAAGGATGTTTATGTTTGCCATGGGCGGCATAGCGGCCGTGATAGGCGGCCTTGGTGTGCTGAATACCATGGTTATGTCAGTCCTTGAAAGAAGGAAGGAGATAGGAGTCATGAAGGCCATAGGAGCGACAAACTACAACGTGCTCTTCCAGATACTCAGCGAATCCCTGATAATAAGCCTGCTTGGAGGGGTCATAGGCGTACTTGTGGGACAGATAGGCGCGTTTGTGCTCGTAGTGGTCACGGAAGGCGCAATACCGGCTACTGTCACGCCGGGCCTTGCCGCGACAGGCATACTGTTTGCCATGGCCCTGGGTGCGATAGGCGGCATATATCCGGCATGGCAGGCAGCCAGGGTCGACCCTGTTCAGGCGCTGAGATATGAGTAATTAAAGAAACATATATACAATAATGATGGTAGCATGGCAAAAAGCAGGAAATGTGACGCAAAGGGTTGCACGATAGAGGTGAAGGGGGTCAACAAGTATTATAACAAGGGTCTCCAGTCTGAAGTCCATGTACTGAAGGACGTTAACGTGTGCTTCGATAAGGGGTCGTTTGTATCCATAATGGGCCCATCGGGCAGCGGAAAGACTACGCTGCTTGACATAATAGGCTGCCTGCTGAAGCCCACATCAGGCACGGTGTACCTTGACGGCATAGATACCAGCAAGCTGTCCGACAACCAGCTCGCGACCATACGGGGCAAGACCATAGGATTCATATTCCAGCAGTATAACCTGGTCAACAGCTTCACTGCTTTGGAGAACGTCGAGCTTGCGATGAGGATAAACGGGAAGCCCAAGAACGAGGCGAGGAAGAGGGCCACGAAGCTCCTGGACCTCGTGGGCCTGTCGCACAGGGTGAACAACCGCCCTACCCAGATGTCAGGAGGGGAGCAGCAGCGCGTGGCCATAGCAAGGGCACTTTCCAATGAGCCCAAGGTCATATTGGGTGACGAACCCACTGGGAATCTGGACACGAAGACGGGTGGCAAGATACTTGACCTGTTAAAGAGGCTGAACAAGGAAGAAGGCTACACCATAATAAACGTCACACACGACCCCGAAGTAGGGAAGATAGCCGACAAGGTCATCCACATAAGGGATGGCATGATAACCGGCAAAAGGTAGATATTTAAGTGATGTGAATCAAGATTTAATATTCGGGTGTTATGATGAAAAGGGAGATGTTCCTCGTTTTGGTTGTCGCTGTAGCCCTTCTGTCACCTTCAGCGCATGCTTTGGCTACCGGTTCCATACTAGACATAGTCCTTTCCAATCAAAACCCGTATCCTGTGAGCCCCGGGGAAACCGTTACCATAGAGATACAGATTCAGAACACAGGGTATGGGGAGGCTTCCAATAGGGTGATAGAGATAATGCCCAAGCCGCCTTTCACGCTGCTACCTGGGGAAGACAAGACTGACATCATAACAAGGATACCGGGGAGAGGCTCCCATTCCCTTACTTACAGGCTCAACGTCAACAATTCCGTCACAACCAACACTTATCCCCTGGAATTCAGGATATACTCAGGCGTTGTCCGGGACATATACGTCACAGACACTGTCCAGATAAACGTGGAGGGCGATCCCAACCTGGTCATAGAGGACCTCTACACGTCCCCTGACGTGCTGGAGCCAGGCGCCAACGCAGAAGTGATAGTGAAGCTTAAGAACATAGGTACAGGCACAGCGAACGAGCTCCAGCTCAGCCTGAACTCAAGCCACAGCGAGATACGGCCCATACTGGCCAAGGGCAAGGTTTACGTAGGCGACATAAAGCCCGGCGAGAGCAAGACAGTGAACCTCGGCATAAGCATCGACAGCTCTGCTGAGGAGAAGACATATTCAGTATCCCTGTCCGCTAGCTACAAGAATGATGACAATTCCGATTCTTTGGATTCCTTCTCAGTGGGCCTTCCCGTAAGGGGGACCATAAATCTAGACGTGATAAAGAAGGAGGCCAACTATGAAAGGGGCACGCTCAGGATAGAAGTCGCCAACAAGGGAACAACGGAGGCGAAATCACTCGAAGCCAAGCTGGTCATAGGCGGCGAGACCGTGGGGATAGATTATGTCAGTTCGCTGAAGGCTAACAAGAAGACAACACTTGAGTTCCCGCTGGTTTACGAGGGGTCAGGCAGCCTTGAGCTGAAGTACATAGGTCCTGGCATAGAGAAGAACGAAGAGAGCAAGGAGATTGTTCTCAGCTATGAGAAGCAAGGGAACGGTGGCGGAACCACGATGCTGTTGGCAGTAATAGTTCTGGCAGTCATTGCGTACTTCTTGTACATGAAGTTCTTCAGGAAGAAGCACAAGGCTTAAAAGTAATGACGCAAATAAAGCACTAACGGCAGGTATAATATGTTCTTTAGGGTATCTCCTAAGAAGTCCGGCAGGGGGATGGTTTTCTACCTCATAATCGCTAACATAGCCATATTCATACTGCAGCTTACCATAAGTGGTTTTACAGTGTTCTTTGAGCTGGTGCCCAAGGAGGCGATGAGCGGCGCTTTCTGGCAGTTCGTGACCTACATGTTCCTGCACGGCGATATTGGGCACATATTCTGGAACATGCTTGCGCTTTTCATATTTGGGACAATACTTGAGAGACATATGGGGAGCGACAGGTTCTTCAAGCTATATTTCGGAGCCGGCATGTTCTCCGCGTTCTTTCACATAGTCCTTGCATACTCAGGGATAATACCACCCACTGTTGTGGGCAGCTATATCATAAGCGCCGTAAACATACCCATGTTGGGCGCTTCTGGGGCAGTCTTCGGTATAGTGACAGCCTTCGCGTTTGTTTTCCCCGACGTGCCTCTGATAATATTCCCGATACCGCTGCCGATAAAGGCAAAGTACGCGGTAATGGGGTTCATAGCGTTCTCGTTGCTTGCAGGATTCACGGGAGTAATGCCAGGTATAGGGCACTTCGGCCATTTGGGCGGCATAATAGCAGGGCTGGGCATCATGCTGTACTGGCGCTATACCGAGCGCAGCAGGAGGGCACCGGAGTTCCACGGTCTTGAATTCGCATGGGAATGAGCAAGAAATATATATAAACCCATTGCCCAAATAGTGGTAAAGGCGATTGACATGAAGTGCAGCTCATGCGGAAAGGAAGTCGAGGCAGAGCAGAACTGGGTGGAGTTCGATTGCCCTTCTTGCAAGAAGGACCACATAATCAGGTGCGAGAAGTGCAAGCAGTTAGAGAACACCTACGAATGCTCCAATTGCGGCTTCGTAGGACCTTGAGGCAATGATTATGGGAGACGTAATAGCGGTTTTCAGAATACTGCCCGGCTCACCGGACGGGTTTGATAACGTGAAGTCGGCAGTGGAGGCACTCGGCCCCACAAGGCTTGAAGAGGAGCCACTGGCTTTCGGGTTGAAGGCCATAAAGGTGACGTTCATAGTCCCCGATG
>QMZP01000011.1 GCA_003663225.1 Candidatus Aenigmatarchaeota archaeon
GCCCCGTACTGTATGACCTTCTCCTCAACCGTTATATTGGTTTCGGTGATGTTGGTAATGTTGCACCCGTCGTCTACCACACCGTCGCAGTCGTTGTCAAGCCCGTCGCATGCCTCGGGGGCCGGTAGCGTGGCGTTCAGGCAGCCTGACCATGTGCCGTTGATGCATATCATCATGCCTTCGGTGCATATCCCTGTGCTGTTGCCGCATGGCATGGTCTGGTTCTCGGCGCATTCCGGCTCTGGCTCGCAGCCTTCATCTATCCTGCCGTCGCAGTTGTTGTCTATGCCGTCGCAGGTCTCATTGGCTCCAGGTGATATGGAGGCATTGCTGTCGTCGCAATCCTCTCCTATCGTGTACCCGTCGCCATCCCTGTCAGCGAACGGCTGGTCAACGATTATGCTCATATTGGTTTCGCTTATGGTCGAGCCGTTGTATACCAGCCTTATGCTCAATTCATATGTGCCGGGCTCTTCCGGCGCCGTCAGGTTGAATGTACGCATCCCCACTCTCACTTCTTCCGTCCTGTTGGATAGATACCCTTCCCCAAAGCCCTCTTCTGTCTCCGAGTATCCGGTAGTGGTTACGAAGCTGTCCCCGTCGAAGTCCACTGAAATGGTGTCATTCGGCAGGGTCCTGTTGCCTGTGCTAACCGAAAGCACGCTGACCGAGTAGTCGGTAATGTTGAAGCATGTCTCATGCACGTGGGGGGAGCCTGCAGACACGGTGCCTTCAACGAGCTCGGAATAGGAAGCCGTCTCCACCGTGGTGTTATGGAGCGTGACTGTCTGGGTGGTAGTCACGTTCACGGTCCGGTTAAGGGTCTCATTGAAGACTTCCTCGGTTATCTCCCGGGTGGTGTTATACGGGATCGTGATAGCAGTGGGATGCATTACTGTAAGGTTGTACGAGAAATCGAGCGTGATGGGGCGGCTTTTGACACCGGGCAGGCCGAAGCCCTCGCCGCTTCCGCCAAGGGGCCTGCCTGACTTATAGTAGGTTCCCGAACCTGACGGCACAGAAGAACCAGAAGACGAAAGGAACTCGTCCAGCGGCATCCTGCTGGTGCGGTTCCCCACGGACACCTCTACGAGGGCATCCGTCGGCAGTAGGTCCTGGGGACCGAATTCCATCGAGACGAAACCGTTCAACACCTCTCCAGGGGAATAGGAGACGGTCTGCAGGTCCGCGCTTATCAGCCCGGTGGGCACGGGCTGCATGATGAAGGCTGCTAGGGCTACCATGACCAGCAAGGTAACAGGCACGTATGACCTCTTGTACTGCTCGTGGAATGTCCGTGCGTTTGATATGACTGAATGGGGGCTCTTCCGGGAAGGGGAGAAATCAGCCGGCGGCTTCCTGAGCTTCTCCGCCTTTGGGGGGGTCCTTCCGACGTATATGTTCCTCACTGTGCCGTCCTTGTCCCTGACGCTCTTGTAGTAGTACGGACCGAACCTCTTTCCATTCCTTTTGATATATTTGGCGTATACCAACCAAATCCCCCTGAAAACCCCAGACTGTGATGGCTCGAGAGTTACCTTACAAAAAGACCCCCGGATAACCCACCCATTGTATAATTATACGTTGTGTAGTTATTTAAAGTCTACCCGTCTGTAAGGTAATTGTCCCCCGGAACCGGCAACATAAAGGCAATGAAGCCCGCGATGGAAACCATTAAAAGCAGGAACCCAATTATAGCATGGTGGGGGTATGATAACCAGGGTAAGGCTGAAGAACTGGAAGTCCCATGAAGACTCGGAACTGACATTCTCAAGCGGAGTGAACGGGCTCATAGGCATAATGGGGTCGGGAAAGACGAGCGTGATGGAGGCCATATCATTCGCTCTCTTTGGGACCTTCCCTTCACTGAAGTCCAGAAGGGTATCCATGGATGGAGTAATAATGAAGAAACCCGAACAGAAGGATTCATGCTGCGTGGAGCTGGATTTCGAGAACGATGGTAGTTCGTATACCATAACGAGGACTATAGTGAGGGGGAAGGGGAAGAGCAGCGCAGAGATAAAGCGGGATGGAAGGACACTAAACGTGAACGCAAGAGGTGTGACTTCCGATGTCATGAGAGCCCTGAGCATAGACTATGACCTATTCTCAAAGGCCATATACTCTGAGCAGAACGGGATAGAGCATTTTCTCAGGATACCGAGGGGGCGGAGGAAGGATGAGATAGACCGGATGCTGAAGGTCGACAGGTTCGAGAGCGCCAGGTCCGAAGCAGTAGGTCTCAGGAACAAGGTTCGGGGGAGGATGGAGGACAAAGCGCGCGTGGTAGAGGACATAAGGAAGGAAGGCATAGAAGGCAAGGAGAAGGAGGGCAAATCTGCCCTGGAAGAATTGTCAAGAGAGCTGAAATCGGCTTCATCAGAGCTGGAAGGCATTGAGAAGTCAATGGCCCCCATAGAGGACAGGATAGCGAAGCTCGAGGGTTTCGAGAAGGAGATGAACCGCATATCAGCTGACCTCCAAAGCTCCAAATCAGTGATAAGGCAGCTCGAAGATTCTATATCAACGGCCAAGGAGCGCCTGGGTGGGAAGACGCAAGAAGCGTTGCAAAGGGAAGAGGAGAGCAAGAGCTCAGAGCTGGAGAGGGTCCAGTCAGCATTGAACGGGGTCAGGAAGAGCATCGAGCGCCAGAGGAACGAGATGGCATCCCTTAACAGCATGATAAAAATGAATTCAGAGAGCATGCAATCGCTTGAGAAGACAGGGGCAAAATGCTACGTTTGCGACAGCAACATAACCGAAGAGAAGAGGAAGGCACTACTCGACAGCAGAAAGGAGGAGGACAGGAAGCTGAGGGAAAGAGCGAATAAGGTAGCAGAGACCATGGGAAAGCTCACCGAAAGCGCAAACAGGATGGAAGAGCGCACCGTGGGCATAAAGCTCGATATGGAAAGGCTGAAATCGGCAAGAGAATCGCTTGAGGGGCTAAAGGGTATGCAGGACAGGCTGGACAAGCTCGTGAAAGAGAAGGATGACCTGGAATCATCATTAAAGGGCCTTAAGGAAGGCTTCAGCGAGGGGGAGCTGAAGAAGCTGAGGAAAGAATATTATGATATTTCTGCGAAGAGGAGCATGCTCAACGAAAGGGTGTCCGGCATAAGGCAGCGAATAGCCGACAAGGAGCAAGCCCTTGATGATCTGAGGAAGAGGAAGGACCTCGCCAGGCGTTATGAGGAGGAGCTTGAGAGGGATGAGAGGATAGTCAGGGACCTCGGCGTCTTTGAGGATGCCATGAAGCTAACTCAGGATGGTCTCAGGGAGGAGTTCCTCAGGAACGTGAACGATACGATGAGCGGGGTGTGGACAGAAATATACCCCTACGCAGATTTCCAGGACATAAGGCTTGCAATAGAGGATGATTATGTCCTGCAGCTGAAGGAGGGGAATGAATGGGTATCCGTCGAAGGGACTGTATCGGGCGGCGAGCGGAGCATGGCATCATTGGCTCTCAGGATGGCGTTTTCGATGGCATTCATTCCCAATCTCAAATGGCTCATACTCGATGAGCCCACGCATAACCTTGACCACAACGCCATAAAGAGGCTCGCGTCCGTGCTCAGGGAGAAGATGGATATGTTTGCCGAGCAGGTCTTCCTCATAACGCACGAGGAACGGATGTCAGAAGGCATGACAGGCTCGATGTACAGGCTGGAGAGGGACAAGTCAAAGGATGAGCCCACGCAGGTCACTCCTCTGTAGGCTTTTCCGCTATTATCCTGAAACCGTTATCTTCCGGCAGCACCCTGACCTCCATGCCGTCGCCGAGGCCATGCTTGGATGCTATCTCCTTCGGTATCCTTATGCCAAGGCTGCGGCCCCATTTGCTCACCTTGACATTGTACGATTTCATTGTCCTGTAGTTCTGCACGAATTCCCGGAGCTGCCCTATGTCAACGAGCTTCTCCCCGCATTCGTGGCACTTGAAGTAGATGTACTCGACACCGTCAAGCGTCTTCCCTTTATGCCTTTTCATGGCACTCCCGCACTTGCCGCAGGTCTTTTCTCCCTTCTTCTGGCTCATTATGCCCTTTATCTTAAGTCCCATTAAGCACCTCCTGAGTAAATGATATTACAAGATATTATTTGATATCACAGAAATATAAGCCTTTGGTCCATAGCTGGAGCTAGAACCGTTCTATAAGGAAAAAATAGCTTATCTTGCGCCCTCGGCTTCCCTTTCTATCCTGTTGCGCTCGGAGACAGCGAAGGATTTCTGGTCGTTGTTGGCAGCAGCTATCAGCTCGTCTGCTATGACCTCGGCCAGCGATTTCTTGTTCTTGAAGGATGTCTTGTATATGCCCTGGGTAAGGTGCCTGAGCGCCATGTCAAGCCTCCTCTGAGGAGCCACTACGACAGCCTGCCTTGCTATTATGCCGCCAAGCCTGTAGGCCGCTATCTCCTCGAGCAGGGCAGAGTTCTCTATGGCTTTCACCAGGGTCTGGACAGGGTTCTGCTTGGTCTTCTCCTCTATTATGCCAAAGGCGTCCTCCACTGAGCGTGTTATCACCTGCGTGCTCCCGGTGCACCTTCCGGATGTTATCTTGTGCCTCTTGCCTCTGTGGCCTGGTACCATGAGCTTGTTTATGAACCTCTCCACTATGTTGGCGTCGTTCTTGTGGAAAGGTGTGGTTGCTGACCTCCCTCCGGTCCTCGGCAGTATGACCGGCTTGAGGTTTATCTGGTTCTTCAGGCCCTCGTCATCAACCTTGACCTCAGAGAAGTCCCATTTCCCGAACAAAAGCATCTTGTCTGCCATGATTATGCACCTCAAGTGCCCTTCGGCTTCTCCTTCTTCCCGCGCATGAGCTCGCTAAGGGACACCCCGTTGACAGCCACGACCTTGTACTTTATGCCGTGCTGCGACCCTATCGCACCGCCCTGAGAGCCCCCTATGCCGTCGAGCATTACCTCATCGTGCTCGTCTATGAACCTTATGGCGTTGTCACCTGGCACGAATGCCGTCACCTGTGTGCCGTTCTTGACCAGCTGCACCCTGACTGCCTTTATTATGCCGGAGTGGGGCTGCTTCTGCTCAACACCCTTCTTCTTCAGCACTATGCCTTTGCCTATGGGTGCGCCCCCAAGCGGGTCCTTCTTCCAGAGCTCGAGGGCGTGCCTCTTGTGCTTGGTAGACCTCCACCTGAACTTCTTCCTTCTCTTCTTCATGTTTCTTGCAGCGAACTGGCTCATTGGCTACCACTCAGTTTTGTGATTTATTGGTATGTTTAGTATATAAATACTTTAAAAGGTTACCCATGCGCGTCCTGTCTTAGCATTTGATATCGGCATTTATCGTTCCTGAGGACGTTATTATCATGTAGCTGCACTCCCCCCTGCAGTTGGCATCCTTCAGTATGGTGGATTCCTGGGGCCTCAGGGGGTTATTCTTGAAGTACGGGTAGAGTTCGCCGTCATCACTGAGCTTTATTATGAATATGTCCCCGCACCTGTAGCCGTCGCCCTCCTTGACACACTTTATCTGAGGTCCAAGGAAGATGTCATCTATTATTATCCCGCCCCCGTTCCCTGTGTTGCCGCTGAACTCAAACTTGACGGACGCCTTCCTCGCGGTTGGGGGCATGTCTATCATTATCTCCTCCTTGCTGAATCCGGTGTCTGTCACAGGGGTGTCATACACCTTCCATGACCTTCCAACTGGGTCACCCGCTATGTTGTATAGGTATATGGTGACGTTCAGCACCACTCCTGCCTTTAGGTCCAGCATCTTGTAGAAGGATAGCATGAAACGGTCAGCGCTCGACTGGTATATGTCGAAGACGTCGCTCGTGGCCACCGGGAGGGGCTGGTCAGCCTGCAGGTTCATGGAATAGTCCCCGTATACCTTGTTGACCGCGTCCAGGCCGGCATTGCCTATCCTCTCGCTTATGTCCTCGTATATACCGGAGAGCTGCTGCGGGTCGTCGCCCTGGAAGTAGCTCCCTTCAGCGGAGCAGTCTGCTATGCCCTGGAGAGTGGGCGCGCCCGCCTCCTTGCCGAACCCTATCGTGTAGAAGACTATGGGGTTGTCTGGGTTGTTGGTGTTGTAGTCGCATGCAATGTCTATGGCCTCCTGGGACGCATCGCAGCCGCTCTCTCCGTCCACCCTGCCGTCGAGGCACCTGTTCGCCTCGCCGTCGCTCATTATGACCACATAGAGGCTGTCTGCCATGTTCCCGTCAGGGGGGTTCGTTATTATGCTTATGGACTCGCTCACTGCGCACGATATGCAGGTCTCCCCGGCCGCTCCCTGCCTGTATGTATACGAATCAACGTCATTCACGAGGTCGAAGTGACCCTGTCCCGCGTTCCCCCTCTCGGTGAGCTCCTTTGAGCTGTCCAGCGTGGTCCCGTATGATACCAGCCCTATTCTGGCAAGGTTCGGAGCATAAGCGAAAACGTTGTCTATGAACCTGTGGCCGAGCTTCTTGGCAAGCCTTATGGCCACGGAATCGCATATGAAGCACGCCCCGTTCTCGGAGACGCACATGTCATAGTTCTGGCAGCTGGCAGGGTCGGGCTTCCCGTTGAGCAGGCCCGGCTGGCATTCATCAACAGCATGCTCGCTGCCCATGGCGCTGCACTTCACGAGCGGGTCGCAGCATTCGTGAGCGTAGTCAGTATCCGCTATGCACTTGTCCTCCTTGGTCTCGTAGCATTTCCTCTCTTTGGTGCAGCAGGTGTAGGTATGGTTCATGCATTCCCTCTCTATGCGGCCTGTCTCGCAGCATACGGTCTCGAAGTCCCTGCAAGTGCTGTTGCAGTCCTCGCATTCTGTGTAGCCGGACGGGCAGCTCGATGTCTCCACGCATACGCTGTCACCCATGCATACCGGGCCATTGTCGCACATGCCGTTGCAGTTGTCCTGTATTACCTGGGTGATCCCCTCCCCCGTCCTGTAATAGTTGGTGGGGCAGGGCATTGAGCCGCATGTCGTAGAGTTGTAATCATGGCAGTCAACGTAGTTGTAGCCGTTCTGGTACGGATGGTCGGCCGGGCAGCTCTCGTCATAAGGCACGTATACGACGTCGCCGCTGTATATGTTACCTATGTCGCAGTCCGAGCCGCAGCCGTCTGATACGTAATAGAGGCTGCTGTCGCTCGTGCCGCTGTAGACCTTGGTGTTGTCCTCGCAAACGCTGCTGGAGCATCCCATGTAGTCCTGGCAGTTCCCTGTATGGGACTGCATGTCATACTCAGCCGCCATCTCTACTATCTTGAAGTCTGACGGTGTCCCTACGAAGTACTTCTCTTCAGCCGTCGAGTTCTGTGCATTCGGGCAGTGCGCGGTCTCGTACCTGCACCAAGAGGGCATGTCATTCCTCCCGTCATCAGCGCATTCCAGCGCCCTTGCATGCGACTTTATCTCATTCTCAGGGAGTGCCCTGCCGTATATGTACACCTCGTCTATTATGCCGTCGAAGTACAGGGAACTACCCGAGCGCCTCCCTATGGTGAGTTCCCTGTTATTCACGTCCGGCGGGCTCAGGCTCATTGTCTTTGATGCCACCTTATCGCCGTTCACGTACAGGCTATAGCTGCTGCCTTCTGACGTGACTGCAACATGGTACCATGTGTTCTCATGGAACGTATACTGGGCATTTATGCTACTGTATGAGCCGCCGTTGCCCCTGAAGAAATACAGTATGCTGCCGCCATCATAGAGGTCGAGTTCATACTCCCTGTAATGCTTGCTCACGATGGCCATATTGTCGTGCATCTCTTTTATGTATATCCAGGCCTCTATGGTGATGTCTTCCAGCCCGTTTATCCTCTCGTTGCTGTCCAGCTGTATGTAATCGTTGCTTCCGTCGAACAGCATGCCGCCGCCTACCCTGCCGCCGTCGGGCAGGTACTGGACGCCGTTCTTGAGGTCTCCGTGGTTTTCCCACCCGGACTCGTCAATAGCCCCGTCCTCGTCGAAATGATACATCAGTATGGTGCCCATGTCAGGCTCTATGTCCCTGGAGTCCATGCAGTCCGCCATGCTATACGAGACGTCCGTGGCCAGGACCACATCCACGGTCTCGGCTTCTGTATCGTCCTCGCCCCAGTTGTCAGGCTTGCTGTTGCCGTCATCGTCAAGCTCGAATCCCGAGTTAGGGACATTGTTCCCTATCTTCATGAACTCTGTCTGGGGCGGGTCTGTTATGTTTATCGTGTCAGTGCCCGCGTTGACCAGGACCACCTTGGCGCTCTGGAAGACGCCGCATGTGCTGCCGCCAGGCGGGGTGACAACCACCTTGGACGTCTGGGCTCCGGAGAACATGGATATATAGGACCATGCTACCCCGCCGAAAGCCACGGCTATGAGCATCAATATTATTATCGCTATGTTAGGGCTTAGGCCTCTCATACCCATTTAATATTGGCGTAGCATAAAAAAAGCCTTATCCGAACTTGTGCCTTGTGGCCACTGCAACGGATATCCAGCAGAGACCGGATAGAAGGAACATCACGAGCGCTATTAGTATGGCTATTATGTAGGATATGCTGGAAACACCGACGTTTATCTCGAGGTTCTGGACTATCCATGTGCCCATCAGCATGAGCACGCCGCCGAGAACCCAGACGCTGACAAGCTTCACTGACATGCTTAATTTTTAGCGTTTCGCGTATATATTTGTGAAAGAAGCGGGTCTCATACCTTGGAAAGCTCTTTCATGAAGCCTTCTGCTTTGCCTTCGAGTATCTCAGCCGCCTTGGTGACTATGTACCCGGGGTCCAGGCCTGATATGGACTCCACGTTGAATATGAACCTAGTCGGGTCGCACTTTATCTCGAACCCGCCCTCGCTGAGGTCAGCGTACCTCATGCACGTTTCGTATCTGGCCGGGTCGTTTATCGTGACCTTGGTGCCCTTGGCTTCCATGACATCGGCCGGGCACGGCTTCAGTGCCTTCTTGGCCTTCTCTATGTCATGCGTTATGGCCTCGGGGTAGTATTGGTATGCTGCATTGGCTGCCTGGAACTTGGCGTGCTGCTTGCCTGTACCGAGCCTTGCTATGGCCTCAAGCCTCACGCCCTGGTTCTTGAGCAGGTCCACTATGGGAAACGCCGGGCTGGTAGGCTTCACGTCCTTGTTGGACGACTTCAAGTCGCCTGAGTATGCTGTTCCCGGACCGGTCTTCTCAAGGGCCAGGACCACCTGGCACAGAGGGCATCCCTTGCCGCCACATTTGCATTCGTCGGGCTTGCTGAACTTGGACGGGTCGAACTTCAGCGGTATAAGCCCCAGCCTGCTTGCTATCATCTCATCGAACAATATGGAGTTGTTGTCGTGGATGTCCACCCACTCAACAGCGAGCACGGGCACCTCTGTCATGATTACCCTCCTGAGCGCGTTAGCGAACGCCGGGGTTGAGTCCTCCAGCAGGAAGCTCAGCTTCTCTCCCTTCTTGCTCAATATCTTGACCTTCATGATCATCACCTATTATATCTGTATCACAGCAGCTTTAATTTCTTTACATCGAATTGCCTTTTTAATATTTCCCTTATGGCGTTTATGTTCCGCCCGTTCTTGCCTATGACCGACACCTTTTCGTTCCCTGGCACGGAGACGAACACCGAATCGTCCTTTATCTCCACCTTGCTGGCGTTCGGTATCATGCTCTTCACCGAATCCTCAAGATTGTCGCCGTAGGCGAATATCTTCACATGCCTGCCTGCCAGCATCCTCCTGAGGTCCTTCATCTTGGAGCCGTTCTTGCCTATGGCACGGCCGACCTTGTCCTTGCCGACAACGAAGTATATCTCCTTGTCGTTTATTATACAATCCTTTGCATGCACGTTCGTCACTTTCTCGAACAGTGCTATTATCCTTATGCTGTCCGTGCTCAGCTTTACCGTCATATGCTAACCTGCATCCCTTGATTATTTCTTTATTCCTATTAAAAGGACATTGAAGGGCTTTCCGCACGTCTCTCCCAGCTTGGCGGAATCGCCTTCGAAGTCACGCACGCCAGTCTTTGAGACGGACGCATAGTGGTTTATGTCCCTCTTCCTGTTCTCTGGCATGTTCGATGAGCATATTATGTATTCCATGGCCCCATTCTTCAGGCCCTTTATCACGCTGTTGCTGCCTATTACGAGCTTGCCGCTATCCATGGCGTCCTTTATCTCCTTCGTTATCCCGGCGCTCGTCTGCCTTGATCTCTTCTTTGCCATGCCAACACCTCTAATACACGTAACCCAGCAGCCTGCCGCCTGTTCCCTTCTTGGCAGCTTCCTGCTGGTCCATTATGCCACTCGACGTGGTCATTATGAGTATGCCTATGTTGTTCGCGGGGAGGTACCTCTTCTCGAACTTTATTATGTCCGACTTCTTGACCGAAAAGTTCGGCTTTATGACGTTGCAGTCGTTTATTTTCCCCCTGAGATTCACTTCTATGCCTTTGCCGCTGTCCGTCTCCTTGAAGTCCCCGATATAGTCCCTCTTCTGCATCACCTTGAGGATGTTCCTTATCAGCCTTGAGTTCGGAATCTCGCAGGTCTTCTTTCCTATGTTCTCCGTGTTCTTGAGTATGCTGAACACGTCTGCTATTGGGTCGTGCTTCATGCCATATCACCTCTTTTCGAATCCGAGCTTCTTCGCGGTCTCCCTGAAGCACTGCCTGCAATACATCAGGCCGTACTTGCGGATGACGCCGCCCGTCCTCCCGCATTTCCTGCACTTGTGAATATTCTTGCCGAATTTCCTCTTCTTCGGCTTGTTGAACTTGTCAAACCTCTCAAGCTTGAGCGGCTTGTTTTTCAGCTGGTTCCTATCCCTTTCGTATGTCATATCATTCCTCCTTCTCTGTCACCTTTATGCCGAGCTCCCCCCTGGCCCATTCCATGGCCTCTTCCTTGCTTATCCTGTGCTTCTTTCCGACCTTCTTCCTTTTTATGGCCCTCCTCTTTATCCTGAATCCCGGCCTCTCAAGCGTCACGCAGACGTCCATGCCCATTATGCCTATCTCAGGGTCGTACTTTATGCCGGGTATGCTGATATATTCCGGCACGCCGAACGAGAAGTTCCCGTTCTCGTCGAACTGTGACGGCCTCACCCTGTCATCCACTGCACGGAGCAGGGTCTTGAGTATCTCAGTCGCGTCATTGCCCCTGACCGTGAC